>JBAXQU010000108.1:0-9790 GCA_037131555.1 Bacteroidota bacterium | reverse complement strand
TTCGGAAACGCTTTGTCGGTAACATATTCCGAATAAGCTTCGTCAATAACCACAGTAATGGTAGATGGAATTTTTTCTAATAAACCTTCAAGTTCATCATGGGTAATGATGGTTCCTGTTGGGTTATTAGGGTTAGCAATAAATATCAGTTTTGTTTTATCAGAAACGAAAGGCAGTAGATTATTCGGAACACAACGGAAATCGCTTAGCGGAGCAAACACACATTTGCGGTTGTGAAATCCGGCAAGCTGAGAATATGCAACAAAACTTTTTTCAAATGTAAGTACTTCTTCATTTTCCTTCACAAAGGTTCGAATCAACGCATCAATAATATTTACCGAACCTGCTCCTACTATTATATTTTTGTCAGACACATTATATTCCTTAGCCAATCTGTCTTTTAGCGAAGCGGCAAACACTTCGGGATAGACATGCGCTTGTTTGTAATTGTTACGTATAGCTTCCAATGCCAGAGGCGAGCAGCCATAGCAGTTTTCGTTGGCCGATAGTTTTACTGAAGGTTGTGTCATTCGAAAATGCTTTTGCTGATATTATACAAAACTTCTTTGCGATACCATGCCGTAGCTCTGATGTCGGTAATAGGAGAGGCATACGATAAAACTTTATCCGCAAACTCTTCTTTTTCTTTTTGAGAAATGTTCTTAAATATTTTACCAATCAAATATTGACAAGCCGAATCTGCAAGTCTAACAGTAGGAGCAGAGGCGCCAATTGCCACACCAGCTCTCAGAATTTTTCCTTCAGCGTTCACTTGAATATGATAAGCCAGCGAAACCACCGAACATTCCATCGAGCGTCTGGTACCTACTTTTATAAATCCGGAATAATTATTTTTTGTGTTCTTATGATTAGCCGGAATGGTAATTCCATAAAGCACTTCATTCGGCTTCAATGCCGTTTGTCTTACACCTGTAAAAAACTTATTGATGTTTACCGTTCTTGTTTTTTGAGTGGTATTGAGCAATTCGCAGTCGGCACGTAATGCAACCAAAGCACAGGCAATATCTCCTGATGGCGATGCGGTGCACAAATTACCACCCACGGTAGCCACCTGTCTGATTTGGGTAGAAGCAAGGTTGTGAGCCGAATCATGAAGCACCGGGAAAGTTTTTTTCAATTCTTCATTCATCACAATTTGATGTGCAGTGAACATGGCTCCCATGCGAATGCCTTTAGCAGATTTTTTTATTCCTGTAAACGAATTGTCCTGAACATGTGCCAGATTAATCACCGTAAGCCCCTCATCAGGTTTCTTACGGAGTTCCATCAGCAAGTCGGTACAGCCTGCTCCAAAGCGAAAATGTTTTTCCTTTTTTACAGCACCCAGCAATTCTTTTACCGATACAGGATTGATGATATTAAATTCCATGATTAAGTATTATAATAAACTTAAATAACGTTCAGCTCTGTCGGATAAGATAGTTACCACAATTCCTTCCGGATTGTTTTTCTCAATCCATCGTTCAGCAGCAAGCACATTGGCACCTGAACTTATTCCAACAAAAATTCCTCTTTCTTTTATCAATTGTTTTGCTCTCGCTGTCGCTTCTGCTGTAGTGATAAGTATAATTCCATCCAACACCTTCAGGTCAACCAGAAATTTTCCTCCATCACCAATTCCTTGTATTCCGTGTGTTCCTTTTTCTCCTCCGCTCATCACAGGCGATTCTGCCGGTTCGCAAGCCACTACTTTCATATCAGGATAGGCTTTTATCAATGTTCTGCGAATGCCCATCATGGTACCTCCTGTCCCCGTACCTAAAACGATGGCAGAGATCTTTCCTTTGTCTTTTGTCTGATTTAATATTTCAATTCCGGTTGTTTTTTCATGACACTCTATATTTAAGGGATTCAAAAATTGGTTGGTGTTAAACCATCCGTTTTTTTCTGCAAGCTCATTTCTCAAGGCTATTGCTCCATCAAAATCGCCATCTCCAACATCAATAATTTCGGCACCAAACAAACGCATCATTTGTTTACGTTCCTCACTCATGTTTTTTGGCATCACAATTTTTACATTGTAACCTCTCTCTGCTCCAATCATCGAAAACGCAATTCCCGTGTTACCACTTGTGGCTTCTACTATGGTTCCGCCTTTTTTAATCAACCCGTTTTTCTCAGCATTGTTAATTATATAAGTCGCGATACGGTCTTTAATACTCCCGCTCGGGTTAAACGTTTCAAATTTTGCATACAGCTTATCGCTGATTTTAAGTAAAGGGGTATTGCCAACAGTATCCGTAGGTCTCATATATTTATTTATTTTTTGTTTGTATTGTTTCAATCTTTTTTGATGCGAGAGCTTTCATTACTTTTTCAGGAGTTATAGGTAAATCAATCACTTCAAGCCCCAGCGCATTGCACACCGCATTAGCAATGGCAGCAGCAGTAGGTATCAATGGTGCTTCGCCAACACCCTTTGCTCCGTAAGGGCCTTCTTTATCGTTAGTTTCTATGGGGAAGAAATGAATGGTTGGAATATCAGCCGCAGTAAGCATTTTATAATTATGGAAATTCGGATTCAGAATTTTTCCTTCATGCATCAGCAACTCTTCTGTGAGTGCATAACCCACCCCTTGTAATATTCCTCCTTCTATCTGCCCTCCGAGCAATAATGGATTCAACACCTTCCCTACATCTTGCGCTACATAAATATCCGTTACTCTTACATTACCGGTATAGGTATCCACTTCCACTTCTATAGCTTGTGCCGCGAAAGCGTACGACCCCGAAACATTTCCTTTGAAATCTTTATCCTGAAATTTGCTCGAAGGTTCGTAAAAGAAATTAGCAACAGCAAGTTCATTCGGTTCGGTAAAATGCATTTCGCGAACCACTTTATCCAGGGCAATACTCTCTTTTGTTTTTTCTGAAACAATTTGTCCGTTATCATAAACAAATTCCGAATGCTTTGATTTAAGTAGTTCTCCAGCTTTCTTGTTTAGTTTTTCTTTTAGTATTTTAATTGCACCCAGCAACGAATTTCCCGCTACAAAACTTGTACGCGAAGCGTGTACACCCACATCCCAAGGCTTTACATCGGTATCTGTATTTATTACTTTTATCTTTTTTAAATCAATTCCCAATTCTTCCGATGCCATCATAGCCAATACCGTTTCCGAACCCTGTCCTATTTCATTCGAACCGGTAATGATGGTACAATACCCATAAGGGTCAATTTTAATAGTCGTTCCGCATCCATCCGAGCGATATATTTTCGCTCCTCCTCCCACATGCAGCATCGAAGCCAGTCCGATTCCTTTTTTGAAACGGCTTCCATTATTCGTAGATTCGTTTTTATTCGTATTTCGTAAAGCGCCATTATTCGTATTTCGAAAAGAATGATACTTGCTTTTTTTGATAACCGTTTCCAAACAATCTTTATGTCCGCAGGTATCGTAGTGCAATCCTTGTCCGGTTACTTCACCTTTTTCATTTGCGTTTTTCAAACGAATCTCCGCTTTATCCATTCCCAGTTTGTCGGCCAGCAAATCAATAACACGTTCCAAAGCAAATGTTGCCTGTGGGTTTCCATATCCTCTGAACGAACCTGCAAACACATTATTTGTATAAACTGCAGTTGCATTAAATCTGCATGCTTTCAATTTATACAACGAAGAAAACGACTGCATAATCACAAATGGAGTAGTGGCTCCCCACGATGTATACGCACCATTATCTTTTACAATATTTATTTCTCTGAATGTAAAATTCCCATCCTTATCCACTCCAGCCGTTAGTTCTATTTCCATAGGCTGCCGAATAGGCGAAGCAATAAATTCTTCTTCTCTCGAATATAGTATTTGTACAGGCCTTCCTGTTTTTATGGAGAGCAAAGCACAAATCGGTTCAAACGGATGAATATCCAATTTACTCCCGAAACCACCACCAATAATAGGTTGTATCACCCGTATATCCGATGGATTCATTTTCAACGCATGCGCCATATCCCTCTGATAAAGAAATGGCACTTGCGTGGAACTGTAAAGCAAAAGTTTTTTGTCCAGCATATTGTACGAAGCCGTTACATTGCTCGTAGCCATGCAGGCGTGGGTCATGCGTGGAAGTGTAAACTTTCTCGAAACAATATGTGCACTTTTCTTTTTTTCTTCCTCCAGGTTTCCGTGTTCGTAATGAAAAGTTTCAGCAATATTCTTATTCGAAAACTTTCCACTGATGAACTTATTTATTTGCGGAGCTTGTTCTTTCAACGCCTCATGCACATCATAAATTCCTTTTCTTACTTTATATTTTACCTTAATCAGTTTTAAAGCTTGTTTGGCTATCTCCTTTGTTTCGGCAGCCACAGCAGCTATTTCATCACGTGTACAATTCGCTTCTCCCTTTTTCAATATCGGATGATCCCTCTTGTACCCAATGTTATTTACATCCACATCATCTGCCGTAATCACACAATACACTCCCTCAAGTTTTCTAGCAGCACTCGTATCTATCGACTCTATTATTGCCGAAGGATGCTCTGTTCTTAATATCGCACCGTGCAGCATGCCCGGCAGTTTTATATCATGACCATAAATTGCTTTCCCGGTCACTCTCATGCCCGCATCCTGCTTTGGAACCGAAGTTCCTATCACTTTAAGTTTTGGTTTCATTTTCTCAAACTTCTTTTGCAAATAATTTTTCGGCAGCATCAATTATCTTCACATAACCCGTGCATCTGCACAAATTCCCTTCCAGATACTTTTTTATTTCTTCCCTGTCGGGCAGGTTTTTCAAACTCTCTCCCGGCACATGATGTCCGCTTTCGTATTGATGCAACATCGCTTTTATCGACATGGCCATACCCGAAGTACAAAACCCGCATTGCACCGCTCCGCTTTCCACCAGCACTTCCTGCACAGCATGCAGCGAACCATCTTTGTTCGTAAGCCCTTCTATCGTTGTTATTCTTTTTCCATTTGCATTCACCGCCAAAAACAAACACGAGTTCACCGGAGCATCATTCACCAGCACCGTGCAGGCTCCGCATTCCCCTTCGTGGCAACCCGGCTTCGTTCCTTTCAGTTCAAACCCGTCACGTATCAGGTCGAGTAACACCGTTGCCGGTTTCACCTTACACGTCACTTCCTTTTCATTCAGAAAAAAAGTAATCTCGTGCATCATTTCTTTTTTTGTTTTTTCCTTTTTCACTTTACATCCGTTTTTTTAACCTTTCACACCCCGGCTTCCTTTTACTCCGTATAATTCATGCCCAGTTTAAATGCAGTTAATGTCTTTTCTTTAAAATATCCCGTCACATTTGCGTTTATCGCCTCCTCCAGTTGCCCTGCCGTTAGCGGAAATGTTTCCATCCTCGTAGCCCTTCCCAGCATAAATATATTGTACAGCACCGCATCTATTTCTTTCGGAAACCCACCTATATACGTCACATCCCGGCATTGCTCTTTCAAATACCCCGCAAACTCATTCACATCCGGATAACTCGCCATCTGCGCATTCACCGAGTAAGGCTGTATCCTGTTATTCCCAAATATCACACAACTGTTTTTATGCAGATAACTTATGCACCGCTGTGTTTCCAGCGGTTCCAGCCCTATCAAAAAATCCACCCCCGCAGTCCCGTAAAATCCCGTACAATGTTCTCCCAATCCTATCCCCGAAGTCACCACCCCTCCCCGTTGCGACAATCCATGAATCTCACTCACACTCACAGGTATCTTGGCTAGCATCGCAGCTTCCACTATAAGGTTACTCAAGTACACTATCCCTTGTCCGCCTACACCAGCTATTAGTATTTTATAGTTTTTTATCATACCTCTGTTCGTCATTTTCATTTCTTCCCCCTGCGGAGTGCAAGGGTTTATTTTGTCAACTTCCTCATCAATATTTAATCGAACAAAACTATTTATACCCAATTCCAAAAACTATGATATTAATCAGCCATTTAACATCTATCTCAAATCTCAATCTTGATACTCCCATCTCAAATTGTGATTTAGGATTTAGGATTGGGGGATTTTAGGATTTGGGGATTTAGGATTTGGGGATTTTAGGTTGAGGAATGGGGTAAGTGTTTAGATTTGTGGGTGTTTTGGAGCAAAAAAGAAGAGTTGAGGGTTATTTAATGAATGTCGTGAGGCATTTAAGGCATGTCATGAAGCGTTTAATGAATGTTGTGAGGTATTTAATGCATGTCGTGAGGCATTTAACGGATGTCATGAAGTATTTAATGAATGTCATGAGGCATTTAACGGATGTTGTGAGTTATTTAATGAATGTTATGAGGCATTTAATGAATGTAGTGAGGCATTTAACGAATGTTATGAGGTATTTAATGGATGCGAGGAGGGGAAAAACGGATGTTAGCAGTGGGATGGATGAAAGGATGGGAAAAGAAACGGGGAGAAAAAGAGGGGTTGGGTTGTTGGTTAGGGGATTAAGGGGGGTGAATATTAATTTTTGAATTATTTTACAAAAACTGATAAATATCATTTTTGGGATTTTTACGGAGTCCGATATTTGCGGGGCGTATCAGAATTAATGAGATACGCAATGAGATACAACAAAAAATAATCATTAAAAAAAACAAAATTAAAATGACAAACAGAGAACAAGCCCAGATGACCATGTTTGCAGCTTTGAAAGCTGAACTGGTGGCAAGTGCTACTGCATTTGCAGGTAACCAAGATTACATTGACGAGGTTACTTTATTTAACACAAACAATGGAAAAAACAGCGATGCGGCAACGGCTGCACATGCTGATAACAGTGGATTTAGTGCTGATAAATTGGCAGCTAAGAAGGAACTTACCAAGATGGCTAGTAACATGTCGGGTAAGGCATACGTGAAGTTTACTAACTTAAACAAAATAAGTTTGGCCAACCAACTGCATGTGGAACCAACGGACTACAGCACTGCATCGGACAGCCAATGTTCAAAACTGGCGCAGGAAGCGCATAAACTAATGAGTGATAATATTGCTGATTTGACGCCAAACACAATTACGGCTGCGATGTTGACTAGTTTGCAAGGGAAGATAGATACGTTTACACAAAAACAAGGAAGCAGCGACACGGTGCATGAGGTGTCGCCTGAGATGACAAGGAAATTTAAGGATAGTTTTAAACCTGTGATGACGAATGTAGACCATTTAAAATTATTAACGAGGGATTATGAATCGAGCAATCCTAAGTTTTATGCAAGGTTGATGGCTAGTACGGTGATACCTGTAATTAACGTACATCATACAAATGTGGAGGTACATGCTACTGCTAAAAGTACCGGAAAACCTGTGGAGGGAATAGAGTTTAGTTTGACAAGGGCTAATAAAAGTGCCATTACAGACTATAAAGGTAATGCTGAAATAGAACATGTGAAGAGTGGTGAGGATGTGTTGACAGGAAAGATGAATGGGAACACTGTGTACACTGCGCATGTGAAAATAAAAAGGGGTACGTTGAACCATTATGATGTGGTGATAGATTCGTTATAATGACCTCACCCCTTAATCCCCTCTCCAAAGGAGAGGGGGTAGGAGTTTAAAAATCCTGCTCTGAAAAGGGTGGGATTTTTTTATGTTTTTAATGTTGGATAAATTGATAGATTTGTGGGGGATAGGGAGAGAGAATAAATTAAGGGGTAATGTGCTGTGAAATGGTTTAGGTAGTTGGAGGTTAGACAGAAAAGGTTTTAAGCAATTTTATCGCAAAATTGGTTAAAACTCTTACAAACGGAGGAGTGGTAAAGCTTTTCGAAATCATCGGCACATAGGTTGTTACAAAAAGATTCAATATCACCTCTTTTCTTTTCATAAGACATTTCTGCAAGTTCATAAATTTTAGAAAAAGTTTTTACAGGATGAAAAAATGCTTCTTCTGGATCAGTTTTTGTTAGATCTAATTCTAATTTTTGCTTTATGAAATCAACAGTCAACGTTGGATGAATTTTTTCAAAAATATGGTGCATGGCGAGAAACCAAGATTCAATTTCCATAATAGAAAAACAAATATGAATATTTTCATAATTGTTTGAACGAAGTCGAATCAGTTCATTAGTTTCGGTAATAAATTCCGCATTAAGATTTTCGTCAATTTCGGTTGTGATTTCTTTATAGGCTTGACAATACATATCACGTAATCCAATTACCTTTTCGAAACCATTCGTAAAGAGGCTGTTTTCTCTGTCACAAATAGCAGAAGGGACTTTAACATCGTTACCAACATTAATTAAAGTATAGTGAACTTCCGCATTAGGATTTACACAAGGATAGGGCGCATACACTAAGTTCCCTTCTTTGAATAATTGAAAACAATCAATGTTAACATTATAACAATATTTGTGCTTAATAAATTCTCTAACAAAAACTAATTCTGTTTGGCCTTCAACAAATATTGCAATTTTTCTCATAAACTAATTGAGATAATTTGAAGTTAACAGATCAAAATTATTAAAGCCACTTCTTCTAAATTTATCAAACTTTTCTTTTGAGTTTGAATAGTTGTATACTTTGATGAAATTTGCTTCTCGATAAATAATATTCCAATATTTTATATCAATAACATTCATTAAAAAGGAATCATTTGATGTAGCAATGAATTGAACATTGTTTGTGTTCATCTTATCAAAAAGAAGTTTGCCTAGTTTAGTAGCACGATCATAATCCAAACTTTCACATAAATCATCTATAATTATCATTTTTGCCTTTTCACTATCTATTAAATGATGAACAAAGATGAGAAGAAAAAGAGAACGCCACATTCCCTGCGATAGCATAGTTTGGCTTATTTCATATTTTACGTTATTCTCTTTTACATAAATTATGTTTTTTTCAGCTTGTAATTTAACTGTAAGTATTTCTATATTATAACCTAATGAATTAAACTCTTTTATAACCTCATTTTTGGAATGAGTGTTTAATTCTCCTAATATCTTGTTAAGATCATTATCATTAATACTAGTTAGACCAGTATCAGCGATATTACTTTTGTCAAGTGGAGATTTCATAAATGAAGTAGAATGGATATGTCCAAATTTGAATGAATGAACACTTTCAGCCCACTTAATAAGCTTCTCAAAATATGGATAGTCTTTTTCGTCTCGTCTGACTTGGTGAACCAATTTGTTTTCAGGAGGATTTATTTCTATCTTTTCTGATTTGATTGCCGAATAGATTTTAGCAATATTGTTTTTTCTATCTACTAATTGATCAGCATTTATAAATAATGATTCGCTTATTTCAATTTCACTTTTAATTCCTAAGGAAATATTACATGAATATTTTAAAATGGAACCATCGTCATCTTTAAGTTCTAAAGAATAGCTACCTATTCGTAGATTAGTTCCTTTCAACATATCAGCTAAACTTACTATATGCTGAACAATACTAGATTTTCCAGAAGCGTTTTTACCAACTAATAAATTAATATTGCTTAATTCTATGGGATCCATTTTCAAAGAATTTAGACGGAAATTGTCTAATTCAGGAACTTCATAAAAAAATCTTAATAGTTTCATTTTTCTTTTATTAAATACTATAACTTGTATTTATTAATTCACAAAAGTAGAATAATTTCCTATAACTGCTAAAATTCTTTTGTTGATATTAAATTATTTTTAAACGTGGCGGGATAGATATACCAAATAGTGATTAAATTTCCTGATGCGCCTAACCGCGAGAGATATTTGATGTGAATATTGAGATGTTAGATTTAAGATGAAGTAAGAACCCCTTCCGTCACCCATTTTATCGCATCATTCGGGCAAACATCAATACATAACCCGCACAAATTACATCGGCTCATATCTATT
>JBAXQU010000107.1:0-10287 GCA_037131555.1 Bacteroidota bacterium | reverse complement strand
TATAGTGGATTAACCTCCGGAGCTACCGTGACGATGACTAATGCCGGAACTGCATCATTAGCCAGTACTGCCACATTAACCAATAACGGAACATTAATGATCCATGCCAATTCGGCGGTTACAGGCAATGCCCTTCAATTTGGCCCCGGAATCTTTGCTACCAGCATACTTGCAAATTCAGGAACAATTATTATTGATGGCACTTATAGTTCTTCTTACGGTAGTATTAACTGTGGCGGAACTGATGCAACTTCTTATGCGGTTATCAACAATCTGAGTGGTGGAACGATATCTGTTTCAAATTTCTATGGTACTAATATCACTACAACCAGCACTACCGTTACCGGTGGTTCTGCTCTTACAGCAGGGAATCTCAAAAATGCTACCGTGAATAATTCAGGCATAATATCTCTAAACTCTTATGGCAGATGTATGATGTTTGGTGGAAGCTTATGTTCGTTTAATAATAACAATGGAGGTCTTGTTACAGTTACCACAGGTATAACAGGATCTACATCCAATACCGGTTCCTGTTTTATTTACAACAACCCCGGTGCTACATTTGATTTTAATGTTCCTGCCAATGGTGGTATAGGGACCATTCCGAATGCCTATTATGCCATTCATAGTGCATCAAAAATTCTTTTTACCAATAGTGGAGGTACCGTAACCGGAAGAGGAACATTTATGACCGGCACTTTTGTACCATCTACCGGTACGATTGCTCCGGGTAACGGAAACGGAGCAACTCCTTATGGTTTATTCGCAATTAACGCTACTGCGCTAGATTTCAGCAAAAGTACTTTATCATTGAAAATAGGCGGTAATTCTGCCGGTGTCAATCAGGACCAAATTAATTTAGGAACGGCTTCGGCAGCGGTTAACATCTCTGGAACTGCTTTAAACTTAACTTTTGATCCAGTTTATACTCCTGCGAACCTTGTTGATAGTATTGTATTGATTAAATCAACTAGTTCAACTGCTCCGGTCATTACCGGAAATTTTGCTTCAACTAGCTTGCCTACCGGCTGGGCGTTAAATTATACACCTGCTGTAACACGTTTGATTTATACTACACCTAATGCCCTTCAAAATATAAATATGTTGAATGCCAAAATTTATGCTGTAGATAATCAATTAAAAGTTTCACTTGGAAATGATGTGCCTGCTGACTTAAAGATAATGGATTTGACCGGAAGAATGATGATTGAAACGCTGGTAAAAGGACAAAATAATACAATTACTACAGATGGATTAAAAGGTATATTCATCGTTCGATTGAAAACCGAGAATGGTGATTATTCACAGAAAATTAGTTTGTAAACATTTATATCTCTAAAATCTGCAAATACCAACAAAATGAAGTGTAAGCTATTTTTATTGCTACTTATTTCGGCCTCATATCTGATGGCTCAGACCACTCCTCAAATCATTAATGTGGAAGGACGGAAAACTATATCGCTGGATGGAATCTGGAAAACCATTGTTGATCCATTCGAAAACGGGTATTACGATTATCGTCGTATGCCCATGAAAAACGGATATGGAGCTGATAAAGATATAACCGATAAAACCGTTTTGCAGGAATATAATTTTGCAACCGATAAAACCTTATTTGTTCCCGGCGACTGGAATACACAACGTCCCGAGTTGTATTATTACGAAGGAACTGTCTGGTACAGAAACCGATTCCAATATCAGTTGAAAGACAATAAACGTGTTTTTCTGCATTTTGGAGCTGTAAATTACGAAACCATTGTTTTTGTAAATGGCAAAGAAATAGGTAAGCATATTGGGGGTTTTACGCCCTTTAATTTCGAAGTAACAGTTCTTCTGAAAAATGGAGAGAATTCATTGGTAGTAAAAGTTGACAATAAACGAGCATTTGACGCAGTACCAACTGTAAATTCTGATTGGTGGAACTATGGCGGGATTACCCGCCAGGTTTCACTGATTGAAACGCCCATTACCTTTGTTCGGGATTATTATATACAACTAAAAAAAGGAGATAAGAATACTATTAGCGGATGGATACAACTGGATGGAAATCAAACGGGCAAAAGCCTAAAACTAGAGATTCCTGAACTGAAAATAAGCAAATCGGTAACAACTGACGCCAAAGGTTTTGCTTCTTTTGAACTTGCTGCTAAACCAATTTACTGGTCACCCGAAAATCCAAAACTGTACGATGTGACTATCAGTACTGATAATGAATCAATTGCAGATAAAGTAGGTTTTAGAACCATTGAAACACAAGGAACAAAAATTCTGTTGAATGGAAAATCAATTTTTTGCAGAGGAGTCTGTATTCATGAAGAAGCTGCTTACAGCAACCGTAGAGCTTCAACACCTGAAGAAGATTTGATTTTACTGCAGTGGGCAAAAGATATGGGTTGTAATTATGTTCGCTTGGCTCACTATCCGCACAACGAACAAATGATTCGTCAGGCCGAAAAGTTGGGATTAATGGTTTGGTCAGAAATACCTTGTTACTGGACTATTCAGTGGGGTAATCCGGCTACTTACAAAAATGCAGAGGCTCAACTTTCCGACATGATTACTCGTGATAAAAACCGTGCAAATATTATTATCTGGTCCATTGCCAACGAAACTCCACATGGTACAGAACGTTTAAGTTTCCTGACCCGTTTAGCTGCCAAAGCACGTGAGCTTGACCCTGTCAGATTGATAGGTGCAGCTATGGAAAAAGAGGAAGTAAAACCGGGTTTAATGACTGTAAATGATGAATTGGGTAAAGTATTGGATATAATTAGTTTCAATGAATATGTCGGTTGGTACGATGGCTTACCGGAGAAATGCGACCGAGTAAACTGGACTTTTCTCGAACAAAAACCTGTATTTATAAGTGAATTTGGTGGTGAAGCACTTTATGGTTACTCGGGTGGAAAAACAGATCGATTTACTGAAGATTATCAGGAAGATATGTATCTCCGAAGTGTCAATATGATGAAACGTATTCCCGGATTAGCTGGTGTTACACCCTGGATATTGAAAGATTTCCGTTCACCACGTCGTCAACTTCGCGATTTTCAAGATGATTTTAATCGTAAAGGATTAGTGTCTGACAAAGGCCAAAAAAAGAAAGCCTATTTCATTATGCAGAAATGGTACGAGGAATTGAAAAATCAATATAAATGATTCAATTTCAATTATTTATTACTACATAATTTATAGAATAAAAAGAAAAATTCACTTCCATGTCGATTAAAATTCTAAATTATAAAAAATGAGACTTCAAGAGTATCCATTCAAATTTTATATTTTGTTGGTCTTAATAATATGCATCAAATTCAATTATTTGCAAGCAACAACGCCCTATATTTCAAGGGTATGGATTGGTGACCAAGGGGATGGAACATATAAAAATCCGATTATTAATGCCGATTATTCCGATCCGGATGTGATTCGGGTGGGAAAAGACTATTACATGATAGCCTCCAGTTTTAATTGTGTACCGGGTATTCCTATTTTGCATTCAAAAGACATGGTGAATTGGCAGTTAGTAAACCACGCACTTAAGAAGCTTATTCCTGAAGATTTATTCACTACTCCTCAGCAAGGGAAAGGCGTTTTTGCACCCTGTATCAGGTTTCATAAAGGTGAGTTCTTTATATATTGGCCTGATCCTGATATAGGAATATATATGACAAAAACAAAAGACCCACTGGGAGAATGGTCTCAATCTGTACTTGTAAAACCGGGCAAAGGTTTGATTGACCCTACCCCAATTTGGGATGATAATGGTAAGGTTTATCTGGCTCATGCGTGGGCGAAAAGTCGTGCCGGATTAAACAGTGTAATAACTGTCAATGAAATGAATGCCGAAGCTAATCAGATAATTGGTGCTGATGTGTTGGTTTATGATGGATTGACAAAAGGCGATTTAATCATTGAAGGTCCTAAACTTCACAAACGAAATGGCTATTACTACATTTTTGCGCCAGCAGGAAGCGTAGAAACAGGTTGGCAAGTTGTATTAAGGTCTAAAAATATCTATGGACCTTACGAAAACAAGATTGTAATGAGGCAGGGGAAAACAGATATTAATGGACCTCACCAAGGTGCATGGGTAGATACTCCGAAAGGAGAATCGTGGTTTTTCCATTTTCAGGACAGAGGAATTTATGGACGAGTACTTTTTCTTGAACCAATGAAATGGGTAAATAATTGGCCGGTAATTGGAGTGGATTCTGCATATACTGGTTGTGGCGAACCTGTTCATTCATTTAAAAAGCCAAATGTTGGTAAAACGTATTCAATAGAGACCGTAGTTGAAAGTGATGAATTCAACGATGATAAAATTGGTTTACAATGGCAATGGCCATGTAATCCAAAGCATTTTTGGGCACAACCGTCTAAACTAGGTTTTATACGTCTGACATCAGAGTTTCTACCGCATGACTTCGTCAACTTCTGGAGTGTCCCCAATTTAATGCTTCAAAAATCACCTGCCGATGAATTCACAGTCACTACCAAACTCGAATTTAGTCCCGCTATTGTTGGTGAAAAATCTGGTTTAATCGTAATGGGAAGAGATTATTCTACACTTTCGATTGTCAAAACCGAAACCGGCTTTGCTTTGCAGCAGGTTAATTGTATAGATGCAGAAAAACAAAATCCGGAAAAAATAATTTCACTGGTTGAAGTTCCCAAAAAAGAGATTTACCTGCGGGTACAAATGAGAAATAAAGGAATATGCACTTTTAGTTATAGCCTTGATGGTAATGAATTCAATTCTTTAAATGAAAAGTTCGCTGCCCGTCAGGGTAAGTGGATTGGTGTTAAAGTCGGTTTATTCTGCATTAATCCGATGCAAAGTGGTCTACGTGGTCATACCGATGTAGATTGGTTCAGGATTGATAAATAAAAAAATAGGGAAAAGCTAATCTTAAAATATACAATGAAAAAGTTTTCAATTTTTCTGGTTCTTTTTATTGTTGGAATAAATCTTTCAGCTCAAAATAAATCAGTTTCTCAGAAAAATTCACTCAAAGACGTAGTTGCAGGTGTTGAAGTTCTTGAAGTAAAAGAGGGAGAAAGTTCAAAAGAACTTGAATTATCTGCCAAGGATATGCAGTGGTGGCACGATGCTAAATTTGGCTTGTTTATCCATTGGGGACTTTATTCCATTGTGGGTAAAGGTGAATGGAATATGTTTACAAGTAGAGTTGATATAAGGGAGTATAAAAAGCTTGCCGATCAGTTTAGTGCAGAGAAATTCAATGCAAAAGCCTGGGCACAATGCGCCAAAGATGCCGGTATGAAATACATGGTGCTAACAGCGCGCCATCACGATGGATTCTCATTGTGGGACAGTCCGGGCAGTTTTGATCATTTTACAAGCATGAATAGTGCTGCTAAAAAAGATATTGTGGCAGAATACACAAAGGCTTGTCGAGATGCCGGTTTAGGGGTTGGGCTTTATTACTCACCACTCGATTGGCGTTTTCCGGGTTTCTTCTTTCCCGAAATGTATCGCGAAAATGCAGAACAATTGAGAGATCAAACATACGCACAAGTTGCAGAATTGATGAAAAACTACGGAAAAATTGATGTTTTGTGGTATGATGGCGGTGGCGATGCCTGGCTTGGACTTGGTGGGTTGAAGTATGGTATGGGAGGAGTTGGCTGGAGTCGTCGACCAAGTAATGAAAAATACGAAGGCAAACCACTTTATGAACCGTTGAAACTCAATGCCATGGTTCGAAAATATCAACCCAAAGTCGTTATAAACAACAGATCGGGCTTTAAGGGTGATTTTAAATCACGTGAAATGGAAATTGGCGATTTTGATAATAGCAATGCCTGGGAGAAATGTGGTACCATGGGTACAGGCTGGGGGTATTTAGCCGGAAAAACAGAACCATATCCTTTAAAAAAACTGCTGACGCAACTTTCCAATATTGTATGTCGGGGTGGTAATTTTCTGTTGAATGTAGGCCCACGTCCCGATGGACAAATTGAACCTGCACAAGTGGCACGTTTAAAGGAAATGGGTGATTGGCTTAAGAAGTATGGTGAATGTATTTATGGCACTCAAGGTGGTCCGGTATTACCAACAAAATATTATGGTGCAACTTCCACTTCGAAAGCCATTTATATTCACATTTGGGAGTGGCCGGCAGATCATAAAATAACAATTAGCGGATTAAGCGGAATAAAATCAGGCAGAGCACTTACCGACGATAATGTTTCGGTTGCTGTTGCAGAAGACACTGTTGAAATTAGCTGTTTTGACATAAAAAAAGATAATCTGCTGTCAATTATCAAATTAGAGTTATATAATAGATAAAAAGACCTATTCTAAAAACAGTATTTACATAAAATTGAACACGTAAAAGAATAAAATTTATCATGATGAAGAATTATATGTTGCTGATATGCTTTATATTAATCTCTATATCGGGCTTTGCTACTGAACCTTTTATTTTAAAGGATCAGTTTAAAAAAGACTTTCTGATAGGAGTCGCAATAAATCGTAATCAGGCTGATGGAACTGATTCCAAAGGTCAAGCACTGATTTTGAAAAATTTTAATGCCATTACATCCGAACAAGATTTAAAATGGGGGATTATTCATCCACAACCTACTACATACTCTTTTTCCAAAGCAGATGATTATGTAAATTTTGGCGTTCAAAATAATCTGTTTATCGTTGGGCATACGCTGGTTTGGCACAGCAATGCACCTACATGGATATTTGTTGACGATAATGGCAAGTATTTAACTCGTGAGGCGTTGTTGAAAAGGATGGAAGAACATATTAATACAGTCGTTGGCAGGTATAAAGGCAAAATTAAGGGTTGGGATGTGGTTAATGAAGCCTTTGAAGATAACGGAACCATGCGTAATTCGAAATGGCTTCAGATCATTGGTGAGGATTATATCGAAAAAGCTTTTGAATTTGCACATACTGCTGATCCCAATGCAGAATTGTATTACAACGACTACAATTTGTATCTGAATGCAAAACGGAATGCGGTAATTGAACTGATTAAGCGATTACAGACCAAAAAAATTCCTATTCATGCCGTTGGAGAGCAGGCTCATTATAGCTTAACGTTTCCACCGGTTAATAAAATCGATGAATGTATCAAGGACTTTTCAAAACTCGGAATTAAAGTCAGTTTTACCGAATTGGACATCACGGCTCTGCCAAATAAAAAGAAAGAAATTACCGCCGATGTTTCTAAAATTGTAGCTTATGATCCTTTCTATGACCCCTACAAAAGTGGTTTACCTGACTCTGTTTTGCAAAAGTTAGCAATTAGGTATGGTGATATATTCAGAGTTATCAAAGAAAACGGAAAAACAATTCAACGGGTAACTTTTTGGGGGTTGACTGATGGAAATTCGTGGCTAAATGGCTGGCCTATGCCAGGACGTACAAACTACCCCCTGCTGTTTGATCGGAATTATCTACCCAAATTGGCTATCATCAACGCAATTCTCAAACCTATTAAGTAAGCTATCAATAGCTATTTATTGTTTCATTGCTATTAACTTAGAAACAACTCTCAAGATAAATTAATTCTAGTGAAAAAAATCTTCTTTTTGGCTAGTTGGCTTATTGTGTCAAGCTTGCCAGCACAACAAACTGTCAGTATAAAAGACAGTACGTACAAAATGCAATGGTTTAAAGATGCCAAGTTGGGCATTTTTATTCATTATGGTATTTATGCCGTAAATGGTGGTGGAACTTCCTGGCCATTCCGCAACGGACAGATTTCTTATGCCGATTATATGAAACAACTCGATGGTTTTACAGCAAAGAATTACCATCCAGAAGAATGGGCTAAACTTTTTAAAGAAGCAGGTGCAAAGTACGCTGTTCTGACTTCAAAACACCACGATGGGGTGTCTATGTGGGATACAAAACTAAGCGATTTGAATGTGGTGAAGAAAACCCCTGCCGGTAGAGATTTAATTGCTCCATACGCTAAAGCACTCCGAAACGAAGGGTTGAAAGTAGGGATTTATTTCTCTCTGCTGGACTGGTCGCACCCCGATTATGCTACATTATTCAAGAAAAATAAAGACAAAATCTTAAATCCTTATGATTCTCCTGCTTCCGGTGTTGAAGATGAAACTCGTTGGCAAAAATTCCTGGTCTTCAGAGATGGACAAATGAAAGAGTTGGCCGATTTGGTGAATCCTGATTTATGGTGGTTCGATGGCGATTGGACACGAACCAAAGAGCAGTGGAAAATGAAAGAGCTGCACCAAGATTTATTGTCGTGGAATCCAAAAACAATTCTAAACGACCGACTTCAAGGATACGGCGATTACAACACTCCCGAACAAGGAGTTCCTATTATTGGCCCAACAGAGCCTTGGGAGTTGTGTATGACCATAAATGATTCATGGTCGTACAATAAGACTGACAACAATACTAAATCGTTGAATTATATTATCAATATTTTTACCGACTGCATCAGTCAGGGCGGAAACCTCTTATTGGATGTTGGACCGACAGAAGATGGAAGCATTACTCCTATTCAAACAGAACGCCTAAAAGGTTTGGGACGCTGGATCAGTAAATATGCCGAAGCCATTTACGGAACAACCCGTGGTTTGCCTTTTGGCCATTTTTTCGGACCAACAACTCTTTCGAAGGACAGAAAAACCATTTACTGTTTTATCCTCAATACGCCTAAAGATGATATTACTCTCAAGGGAATTCAAAATAAAGTAACTCAAGTAAGACTGCTCGGAACGGGGGATAAATTGATTTCAAAGCGAATCGGAGGAAATGTTACCAGTGTTCCTGGTATTCTTCGAATTACTTTACCTGCCGAAAAAATGGATTTAAACGCCAGTGTTATTGCTATTGACCTGGATTCGCCGCTGAAGTTATACCGTGCTAAAGTGGGAGCTATTGAGGAAAATTAAAAATACACCTATGAACAAACTACTTTATCCCGCTGCTCTCTTAGCTTCTTTTGGTCAAACCGTGCAGGCACAGCAACAAAAAGTCAGCAGTAAACCCAATATTGTGTTTATACTTACTGACGATCAGCGTCTGCAAGGAACCATTCATGCCTTGGGTGGCAATGAGGTGATTACCCCGAATATTGATAAATTGGTAAAAGACGGCGTGTCGTTTACGAATGCCTATATTATGGGTGGAAGCCATCAAGCCGTGAGTATGCCCAGCCGAAATATGCTGATAACCGGTAGAAACCTGTTTTCAATGGGCGATAAAGAAGGTCGTAAGATTGACGATAACCAGTCCACCATTGGCGAAACGTTTGGAACAGCAGGTTATTCGACATACGGCATTGGCAAATGGCACAACAATATCTCTGCCTTTAACCGGACTTTTCAGAACGGTGACGAGATATTTTTTGGTGGAATGAGTCCCGATCCATATCATTCAGGGTTGTTTCATTATCAAAAAGATGCAGCTTACAGCGAATTTTTGCCGAACGCAGATGGTTTGGCAACTAAAGAAAGGGGCGACCATTCTTATCCCGGTAAGCACCATACAGAGATATTTGGAGAATCTGCGGTGAAGTTTATCAATAGCTATAAAGAGGATAAACCTTTCTTTTTGTATGTAGCCTTTAAATCGCCACACGATCCACGTATTATGCCCGAGAAATACAAAGCGATGTATGATACTGCGAAGATTGCAGTGCCGGTTAATTTTATGGAAAGTCATCCCTTTGATAATGGAGAATTGAATGTACGGGATGAAAAACTAATCGCCAATCCCCGTACACGAAGTGCGGTGAAAATCGAGATCCGGAATTATTATGCTATGATGACTCATCTCGACGAGCAAATTGGAAACATTATTAATTCCCTGAAAGAGAAAGGATTGTATGAGAATACCATCATTGTATTTACAGGTGACAATGGTTTGGCACTTGGACAACATGGTTTGTTGGGAAAACAAAATCTCTACGAACCAAGTATTAAAGTGCCTTTGATCTTTGTAGGGAAAGGTTTGCCAAAAGGAACAATTAACACCGATAACGCTTACCTGTTCGATATCTTCCCAACACTGTGCAACTTGTCCGGAACTCCAATTCCTGCAACCGTTCAGGGTATTCCGCTTCTTGGAAAGAAAATCAATAAAAGAGAGGTCATGTATTTTTCGTACCGCGATTATCAACGGGCTGTGCGCAAAGGTGACTGGAAACTGATTGAATATAGAACAGCAAAAGGAATTCGAAACACCCAACTCTTTGACCTAAAGAATGACCCAGACGAGATGAATAACCTTGCCGAAAAAAAGGATTTTATCAAACAATTGACCGA
>JBAXQU010000106.1:0-10581 GCA_037131555.1 Bacteroidota bacterium | reverse complement strand
TGTGGTGTACCAACAACTAACAACTAGCAACCAACAACTAAGCATAGATGTGAGCTCGTGGAAGGCAGGAGTGTATTTTGTAGAAGTAGAAACGGAGAAGGGTGTAATACGTAAGAAACTTGTGAAGGAATAAATGTCTTTACGAAATACGAATTATACAAATGTACGAATGGTGGCTTCTTTGTGCCTTTGTGTCTTCGTGGCAATTAATACTTATTTACAAATCTCGGTTTAGAATTTAGTACTTAGCGTTTAGAATTTTTTCTTTGTGTCTTTCTGCCTTTGCTGTCCCAATCCTTCGGGAGCGGTAACTTTAAACTTTCTAACTTTAAACTAACAACTAAGTGTTGGTATTAAAGAAATAACTACCTTTATGCTTCTTTTTTGAAAACCGATAGACATGTTAAAAGTTAAAGTAAATAATAAAACCGAACACAACATTGAGTTCGAAAACCCTACGAGCGGAAACATTGATGGCAAAGCATTTTCGTGGGATGTTATCACTGTAAAAGATGGTAGTTTTCATATCATCAAAGATCATAAATCGTATAACGTAGAAGTGGTGAAAGCCGATGTAAAAGAAAAAACTTTTACCATCAGTGTGAACGGAAATAAATACCAGTTGGCTGTAAAAGATAAGTTTGACGAGCTATTGAAGAGTCTTGGACTGGACGATATGGCTTCGAAAAAAGTAAACGAAATAAAAGCTCCAATGCCTGGACTAGTGATAGAGGTAAAGGTGAATGAAGGCGATACAGTGAAAAAAGGAGATTCCATATTAGTGTTAGAAGCCATGAAAATGGAGAACAATTTGAAATCGCCAACCGATGGAGTGGTGAAGAAAATAAATGTGAAGAAAGGCCAAGCCGTTGAAAAGAATCAAGTACTTATTAATTTTATATAAACTTAAAAACAGATAACATGAACACACGTAGAAATTTTATTAAAAAAACCACTGCACTTGCATTAGGCACCATTGCTGCATCAGCGGTGGTAAACAAAACATTGGCCGCAACCGATTTTATTGAACGCGAAACTTTTTTGGATGAAGGTTTAAAGTTTAATCTTCCTAAATTGCCGTATGAATACGATGCCCTAGAGCCTCATATTGACAAAATGACCATGGAAATTCACCACTCGAAACATCATCAAACGTATGTTGACAACTTGAACAAATCGTTGGCTACCTTGCCTGCCGATATGCTCAAGAACATTGCTTCGTTAGATGATATTTTTGCATTGGTTGAAAAACTACCTCCTGCTGTGCGCAACAATGCTGGTGGACATAAAAACCATTCGATGTTTTGGACATTAATGAAACCCCATGGAGGTGGCATACCTACTGATAAATTAGCGGTAGCTATTAATGCATCGTTCGGTTCGTTCGAAGAATTTAAAAAACAATTTGCCGATGCAGCCATGAAACGTTTTGGTTCGGGATGGGCATGGTGTGTGGTGAACAATGGTAAACTAACCATTGGTTCTACTGCCAACCAAGACAACCCTTCTATGAACCTAAGCACCCTCGAAATAAAAGGAACTCCTGTGCTTACGCTTGATGTTTGGGAACATGCCTATTATTTAAAAAATCAAAACCGAAGAGCTGATTACATCAATTCGTTCTGGAATGTGGTGAACTGGGAAACAGCAAACAATTTATTTATTGGCGCAAAATAGAAGTAGACAGTGAGAAAACAATTAATCGTATTCAGTATCCTTCTTCTTTTCGGAGCATCATCCATGGTGAGCTGCAGCGGAGGAGAGAAAAAAACACCTAAAGAAGAAGTAAAAACAGATGTTTACACTTGTCCGATGAAATGCAACAACGGACAAACCTACGACAAGCCTGGCAAGTGCCCTGAATGTGAAATGGATTTAGAAAAAGTAACAAAATCATAAATAAAGTAATGGCAAAAACAGCAACAAAACCTACATCCGGAATAGAAGATGTATTAAAGAAATTAGGAATAAAAAAAATAAATTATGGTGCTTCTACAGGTACCAACCACATTAGCACTAACGGCCCAAAACTCGATTCGTTTTCGCCTGTTGATGGGCAATTCATTGGGCGAATAAACATTGCTACACCGGCCGATTACGAACATGTAATGCGTACAGCCGAAGATGCATTTAAAGTTTGGCGATTGACTCCAGCACCTAAACGTGGCGAAATTGTTCGTCAGATAGGCGACAGATTAAGAGAATACAAAGAACCATTAGGAAAACTAGTATCTTACGAAATGGGGAAAAGCCTTCAAGAAGGATTGGGTGAAGTACAAGAGATGATTGACATTTGCGATTTTGCAGTTGGTCTTTCGCGTCAACTCTACGGATTGACCATGCACAGCGAACGCCCTATGCACCGCATGTACGAGCAATGGCATCCGCTAGGTATCGTTGGAATTATTTCTGCATTCAACTTCCCTGTGGCTGTATGGAGCTGGAATGCTGCATTAGCATGGGTATGTGGCGATGTTTGTGTTTGGAAGCCTAGTTCGAAAACAGCCTTATGTGCAATAGCATGTCAGAACATCATTAGCGATGTGTTGAAGAAAAACAATGTTCCAGAAGGTGTAAGTTGTGTGTTGATTGGTAATCCTGTTGGCGACCTCATGAACAATGATAAACGCGTGCCGTTGATTTCGTTCACTGGTTCTACCCGCATTGGTAAGGTGGTGGCAGCAGCCACTGCACAACGTTTCGGACGTAGTATTTTGGAATTAGGAGGAAACAATGCCATCATTGTTTCGGAACATGCCGACTTAAAAATGGTACTTACTGGTGCTGTATTTGGCGCTGTAGGTACTGCAGGACAACGTTGCACCACCACACGAAGATTAATCATTCACGAAAGTATTTACGATAAAACCATCGCGGTGCTCAAAAAAGCTTATGGTCAGTTGAAGATTGGAAACCCACTCGATTCGGCCAATCATGTAGGTCCGTTGATTGATGTGAAAGCAGTAGAAGATTATTTGAACTCCATTGAAAAAGCAAAAAAAGAAGGTGGCAAAATGATTGTTGCTGGAGGTGTGGTTAATGGCAATGGTTATGGAAGTGGATGTTATGTAAAACCTTGCATCATTGAAGCTAAGAACACTTATAAGATAGTGCAAGAAGAAACGTTTGCTCCTATTTTATATGTAATGAAATATAAAACCATAGAAGAAGCCATAGCGATGCAGAACAATGTACCGCAAGGATTATCGTCATCGATATTTACTAACAGCATGCGCGAAATGGAACTTTTCCTTTCACAAGCAGGTTCCGATTGTGGAATTGCTAATGTTAACATTGGTACATCAGGAGCCGAAATAGGTGGAGCTTTTGGTGGTGAAAAAGAAACAGGTGGAGGTCGCGAGTCGGGCTCTGATGCGTGGAAAGCATATATGCGCAGACAAACAAATACCATCAACTATGGAACACAGTTGCCATTAGCACAAGGTATTAATTTCAACATTTAAGAAGTCTTGGATTTTCATTAAATGATTGAATTAACTAGGGTAATTAAAAGCGGAGCAATGTTCATTGCTTCGCTTTTCTTTTTTACTTCTACCTTCGCTCAACAAGCATTAAAAACAGGTAATTGGCGAGCAGAGTTAAAACTAAACGACACCACCTATTTACCTTTCAACTTCGATGTAACTTACGATTTGGGTGTATACGCTTTCGTGTTCAAAAACGGTGAAGAACGCATCACCGCTACCGAAATTGCAATTCATAAAGATTCTGTATTCATCAAAATGCCAGTATTCGATTCGGAATTTAAATGCAAACTCATTGGAGATTCGTTAAAAGGGGTTTGGATTAATCATGCTAGAAAAGAAAAGAACGTACTTCCGTTCACAGCTAGTTATGGTAATCCACATCGCTTCGTTATTAAGCAATGGACCAACTACGAGCCCGTAGTAACAGGTAAATGGGAAGTAACCTTCGAACCAGGAACGGCAGATCCTTACAAAGCAATTGGAATTTTCGAACAAACCAATGTAGTGCAAGGTAGTGTGCTCACAGGAACATTTTCAACCGAAACTGGCGATTACCGCTATCTCGAAGGGGTAATGGCAAATAATGATTTTTATCTTTCTTGTTTCGATGGTGCCCATGCTTTTTTATTCAAAGCAAAATTAAAGGATGAACAATTGGTAAACGGAGATTTTTATTCGGGTGCTCATGGTCACGAAACATGGATAGCAAAAAGGAACGACACTGTGAATTTGCGAAATCCTAATTCGCTCACCTATTTAAAGCCGGGTTATACCAAACTGGATTTTTCGTTTAAAAACTTGGAAGGAAAAGAGGTTTCGTTATCGGATGCGAGATACAAAAACAAAGTAGTCATCATTCAACTCATGGGCACTTGGTGTCCGAACTGTATGGATGAAACCAAAGATTTAGCTACCTTTTACGACAAGTATCATTCGAAAGGCATTGAAATCATAGGACTTGCTTTTGAACGAACTGATGAGTTTTCGAAAGCCGTTGCTAATGTTCAAAGATTAAAAACACGTTTCGGAGCTAAGTATGATTTTCTGGTGACCATGAAAACAGGAGCCCAACAAGCATCTGAAGCATTACCCATGTTAAACAAAGTAATGGCTTTCCCAACCTCTATTTACATTGATAAAAAGGGTGAAGTCCGAAAAATATATACTGGGTATTATGGTCCGGCAACCGGAAAAAGCTATCTAGAGCAAGAAGAAGAAACCCGCAAATTTGTGGAGAAACTGCTTGCCGAATAATACTAAAGTTTATAAACCAACATAGTTTATCTTAAACACCGTTCCAGCTTTTTTATTTACCGAATCAATTTTCAAATATTTCCAACCAAATTTTTGTTCATTTTCCGGTTTGGGAATTCTATATTTTGGTGAGGAAAATTGGAAACTTCGGTTTGGAATATTTACCAACTACACCCTTTTGCTAACGTAATTAAACCTTAGCAGAAGTAGAATAGCAGCTGTACCCAGACCCATCGATAAGCCATACCATATACCTTGAACTCCTAAGTGCAAAGGAAAAGCAAAGATATAGCTCATCGGTAATCCGATTACCCAATACGCAAACAGTGTGATGATTGTTGGTATTTTCACATCTTTCATTCCACGCAAGGCCCCTAAACCAACTACCTGTGTGCCATCGCTCAATTGAAAGAAAGCTGCTATCACAATCAATGATGAAGAAATAGAAATCACTTGAGCATCGTTGTTGAAGAGCAAAGGCAAATAGTTTCGGAACATTATGAAACATGCTGCCATAGCACTCATGAACACAAGAACAATTATGAAAGCACTAAACCCTGCTGTTCGCACACCTTCTCTGTTTTTCAAACCCAATTCGTTCCCTACCCTCACCGAAGCCGCTGCCGAAAGCCCACTCGCCATCATATAGGTGGTGGCAGCAATGCTCAAGGCTATCTGATGTGCTGCTTGCGCTGTGGGGCTAATCCAACCAATCATGATGATGGCGAATGAAAAAGCACCTACCTCGAATACCCATTGCAAACCTGATGGTACTCCTATCCCCAATATTTTTTTGGTCAATGCACCTGTAAGTTTTATTTGACGGAATCCTTTCCAATATACCTTGAATTGTTTGTTATAAAAAACATATAGAAACATACCAACGGCCATAACAACACGAGAAATGAAAGTAGCCCAACAAGCACCCATTAATCCCATTCGGGGCAAGCCCCAATGGCCAAAAATAAGAAGGTAGTTGAGCAATACATTGAGCAAATTGGCAGCAATAGAAATAATCATTGCCACTTTTGTAAACGAGAGCCCTTCGGCAAACTGCTTAAATCCTGAAAAGATACAAAGAGGAATCATACCAAGCATCATCACGTTTAGAAAAGGAATGGCCATATCTACTACTTCTTTTTTCTGGTCGAATGAATTGAGGATAGGTGAAGTGAAATACAAGAGTACAAAAAGTAAAATACCTAAAATGGTATTGATTACTATTCCGTGCTTGAGCAAGTTGGCATTCTCAGCATAATGTTTGGTACTGTCGGCAGCAGCCACCAAAGGAGTAACCCCATACGAAACCCCTAAACCAAACACCAAGACTAGGGTGTAAAGGCTGTTCGACAAAGCCACCGCTGCTTGTGGCTCGGTACCTATCTGCCCTACCATGGCGGTATCCACTACCCCTACCATAATGTGGCCAAGCTGACTTAATACCACAGGATATGCCAATAGCAAGGTCCTTCGGTAATTAGATAGGTAGTTGGTGGATAATATCGATTTCATAAGGGCAACAAAGATAACTTTATCCTTTTATCAGCGATTAAAGAATATGAACAGCAGGTGATGCAACCTTTTGGGTAATATTATCGTCTATAAGATTGCGAGAAAGTAAATTAGAATTATTACTTTTACGACCTTATAAAAATTAAAAAACTCAAAATGAAAAAAATTGTACTCTCTTTGTTTGTATCAGTAGCAATATCCTTACAAGGATTCTCACAAGCAAAAATGGTTATTCCAGAAGCTCAATACCAAGCTTTGAAAGCAAGTGGAAAACTTAAACCAGATGTTCAATACATACCTGTTGGAGATGTTCATCCAACACCGATGACCACAAAAGCCAAGGAAACCATCTCAACGATGAAACAACCACATCCAAAATCGAATGCTAATTGTAGTTGTTTTATACAAGGTGTAGATACAGATCCAACATTTTCAATAGCTGAATTTACCAACGGAGTAGCTCCTGAGTATAGAAATGATGATGGATCAACGCCCATAAAAACGATTCCTTTTAACTTTTGTTTGTATGGAACACCTTACACTCAATTATACATAAACAATAACGGAAACATTACTTTTGGACAAACCTATTCAACTTTTACTGGCGCTGCATTCCCTTCGGCTTCTATTCCTGCAATGGTTGCTCCGTTTTGGGGAGATGTTGATACGAGAAATACTGCAAGCGGTTTAGTGTATTATAAAATAACTCCCACTTATATGATTGTTCAGTGGAAAAATGTTGGGTATTACAGCAATATGACCGATTATATAAATAACTTTCAGTTAATCATTACTGATGGTACCGACCCAATACTTCCTTCGGGAAATAATATCGCATTTTGTTATGGCGATATGCAGTGGACTACAGGTGCTGCTTCGGGTGGTGTAGGTGGTTTTGGTGGAACTGCTTCAACAGTTGGTATTAATAAAGGAGATGGGGTAAATTATCTTCAAATGGGTCGTTTTGATCAACCAGGAATTGCATACGATGGCGGATATGGAAACAATGATGGTATTAGTTGGTTAGATTATCAATCGATGTACTTTAATGTTTGTAGCTCAACTAATATTGCTCCTATCGCGTCTGGTTTGAATAACTGTGATACCATTAAAGTCTGTGGAACAGGTGATACATTGGTTTTAGATGGATTGTTCCTTTCTCCTGAAATTGGTCAAATAACAAATATTTTAGTCAATTTAAATGGAATGTCGGGAGCAACGGTTATTAGCAACACTTCAGGTAATTCGGCTGATGCTATTGTTCAGATAATTGCTGGACCAGGAAATGCTGGTTACCGAACGATTACTTTTACAGCCACCGATAATGGCAGCCCTGTAGGAACTACGGTTGTGAATGCACATTTGTTTATTGATACTACTGGTCTTTCTGCATTTAATCCGCATATAACTGGTAATCTTGAGTTTTGTCAGGGTAGTACTACCACTCTTAGTGTGAGTCCGACAACTTATGACAGTTATGTTTGGAGTACAGGATCGGTGAACACTTCCATCACAGTGGATACATCAGGTGTATATTGGGTGACCTCTACATTAAATAATTGTCAGAAATCGTCATTGGTGAATGTGGTGGAGCATTTGTCTCCTACACCTGTGATAGCTGGCTATCCGTTTACTTGTTCGACCACAGGTACTAGTACTACCAATTTATATTCCGATTCGTTGATTTATGCTTCGTATTCATGGTCGAGTGGAAGTATTAATGATTCGATACAAGCTGGAAACGGTGTGTATACACTTACGGTGACTGACCAATATGGATGTACTGCTACATCGGCACCGGTAACTGTAACAGGGCCTTTGCCTCCGGTGATTACTGGAACAACTGCTGTGTGTAATGGACAATTGGCACAATTGACTACTACGTTTGCTTATGTTTCGTACGATTGGTCGAACGGGGCCACAGTGAGTACAAATGATACTGCTACGGTGCCTGCTAGTCCGCCAAGTTATACGGTAACTGTGGTTGACCAAAATGGATGTGTGTTGACTTCGGCACCATTTACGGTAAATAATTTCAACTTTGCAGTTTCGGTAACTGGTATACATCCATTTTGTGCTGGACAAAGTATCACCGTGACGGCTGGTACTAACAATGCCACTCAAGTGCCTAGTTATTTATGGTCGAATAGTGCTACTACTAGTGCTATCAACTTAACTTCTGGTGGTACGTATACTGTTACGTTGACTTATCCTAATGGTTGTACTTCGGATACAACGGTGACGGTGGCTCCACCTAATCCATTACCTGCTCCAACGGTTACTGGTTCGTTGTTTACATGTGGAAGCACGCCAACAACGCTGACTGTTAGTCCTATTACGGCTGGTTCTACCTATGTTTGGTCAGGAACAAGCAGCACGAATAGTTCGATTTCGGTATTAAGTGGTTTATACTCTTTAACAGAAACAGATGTGAATGGATGTGTTGGTAATTCTTCGGTTTATCAAGTTACTAATCAAAATCCTTTGGTGACGATTCAGAATAATGCTCCGTTTTGTCCGGGAGCTAGCATTAACTTGACTGCTAATCCAACGATACCGAGTGGTGTAAATTATTTGTGGTCGAATACGGAGACAACACAAAGTACAACAGTGGCTAGTTCGGGTGTATATTCGGTGACGGTGAGTTATTCGAATGGATGCACGGCAGCTGATACGGTGACGGTGTCTCAATTTAGTACACCTGTGGCTAATTTTACAGAATCGCCACTGGGAACTTGTGGTGCTAATGTGCCTGTTGTGTTTCAAGATTTATCGACTGTGACTGGTGGAAGTATTTCTAGCTGGGTTTGGAATTTTGGGGATACTACTGGTGTGTACCATCTGGGAGCTCATCCGACACATACTTATGCTGTGAATGGTACATATCCGGTGACATTGGCTGTACAAAGCAGCAATGGTTGTTGGGATACAATAAGAATGGTGTATGAGGTGATTTCGGATTTGGAATATCCAAATGTGTTTACTCCGAATGATCCGGGTGTGAAGGGTGTGAATCAGTATTTATATTTTAAGAATTTGGAGTATTTCCCTAATACAGAATTGACGGTGTATAACCGTTGGGGTATTAAGGTGTATAACAACAAAGACTACCACAATGATTGGAATGGAGGAATGGAGCATGATGGTACTTATTATTATGTATTGAGTGGTCCGAAGATGAAAGAGCCTAAATATGGTTTTGTGGAGATAATTAGATAAACAGCATTTTGCGAGATTAGAATAGTAAAGAAGCCCCGAAAGGGGCTTTTTTAGTTTAAAGTAACTAAGTTGAAAGTTGGAAAGTTCAATTTTCAAAGTTGTGGGGTGATTTAGGTAATTTAAATTTTTGCCACAAAGACACAAAGGCGTGAAGAAAAAATTCTAAACTCTAAGTACTAAATTCTAAAACGTGATTCAAAATGGGTATTACTTGCCAAAAAGACTCAAAGGCGCGAAGGAAAAATTCTAAACTTATGAAATCGGGTTTTGTGAGTAGCTATCAAAAGCAAACGTGCAAGAAATTAGGTCGAGTTTTGCTTTTTTTGCCTTTTGGGGCAATTTGGGACTTTTTAAAACGCCACTACCGATACCGTTATACGGACCCCTCGATACCGTTATACTGACCCCATGATACCATTCTACTGACCCCACGATACCGTTGTACGGACCCCACGATACCGTTGTACGGACCCCATGATACCGTTGTACGGACCCCATGATGCCATTATACTGACCCCACGATACCATTATACTGACCCTATTATTCCGTTGTACGGACCCCACGATGCCATTATACTGACCACACGATGCCTTGTACTGACCCCTCGATGCCTTTGTACTGACCCCTCGATGCCTTTGTACTGACCCCATTATTCGGGTTTACGGATGTGGGGGAGAAACGTGACGATTTTTCGTAGACCTCACCCCCGGCCCCTCTCCAAAGTCACCTCTCCCCTTTATCCCCTCTCCACAAGAGAGGGGTGACGGAGTAGGACATACTAAATGTTTGTGGCGAGACGCCACAGAATAATGGGCACAGGCGAAACGGGCCTGCGTTAGCGAATAATTCTGTTGTTGGAAAGTCGAAATTCAATGCCTACAGGAAGTTTAGCGAACGTTCACGGGAAGCGTGGGCGTTGCTTTACTCTGTAGGCAGGGCTTCGACTCCCGCAGAATACAAGTAATGCAATTAGCTCACGCTGATTTTTTATATAAAGGGGTGAAGGAAAAATTGAAACTGTGGTTTAGGGTGTTATTTATAATTGTGTTTATTCGTCCGAATAGATGGAGGTATGAAATTGATAAATTAAAAAAAGGAGGTAAGGGA
>JBAXQU010000105.1:0-10621 GCA_037131555.1 Bacteroidota bacterium | reverse complement strand
CCAATGGCCGGTGATGTTGTCCAGGCGGTGTAAGCGGCTTGTAATCCGGCATCCAAATTTTCGAATGTCTTACCACTTTGAAGCAGAGCAGTAGCCTGATGAAAACCGTTGGAAGCAGTTAAATAATCCATTTGAATCCATTGTGGCAGATGTAATCCCTGACTATCGAGCAAACCTGTAAAGTAATCGCTCCACGAAATAGCAACAGTTATATTTCCGATGGCATATTCCATAATCAAAGCCCATCCAATAATCCAAGCGATTAACTCACCGAAAGCAACGTAAGAATAAGTGTATGCACTGCCCGACACGGGAACCATGGAGGCAAACTCTGCATAAGCAAAAGCAGCAAATCCACAAGCAATAGCAGTAAAAAGAAAAAGAAAAATAACAGCTGGCCCTCCGTCAGAACTTGCTTTTCCAATGGTACTAAATATCCCCGCACCAATAATAGCTGCTATACCAAATGCCGTAAGGTCGCGTACACCAAGGTGTTTGCCCAATGGAGCATGACCACCTTCATCTTCACTTTTATTAGCTTGTTTTAGTATATCGTGAACCGATTTTTTACGGAACAATGAATCAAAATTCATGGTTTAGTTTTTAATTAGGAAAACAAATGTAAATAATTTATTGACTAAGCAATTTCTTCATAAAAGGAAAGCCTTTGAGCATTTTGTCCTTATCCAGAATAAATAAAAAGCTGATGAGAAGAAATGGAAGTGCCGGCACTTTGTAGCGAGCAATTGCTCCTATAACAGGTGTGGTTTCTCCAATAATAACAAACTGAATAATAACAAACGAAACACAAAATAGAACATATTCCCAATGGACGGTTGATAAAGGTTTGTGATATACAATGCAGAGTAGAATGAAAAGTAGGATGATAATGTTTTCACCCCCAGCTAAAAGCATCAACGGTGATTTCACTTCCCATGGATAAGGTCGGAAGAAAGTGTTCAATAGAGCCTTGGGACTGTTTTTTACAAGTGAAGAAAGTGTTGGCTCAAGTGTGTCAATCACAATCATGCTTCCTGCAATTGGAATTGGTTTGTGATAAGCATCAGTAAAATTTCCTTGTGCTAGTTGTTTAAATTCTATTTGCTTTTGAGACAAGGTCACCAAAGGGTTTTGAACAGATGTGAATCGGTCGATATTTAAACCTACTAGCGCGATTACAAAAACGATAAGCAGATATTTTAAAACTGATTTTGAATTGCCTGACTTGTTAGTCCAGATTAATAACAAAAGGCTTGGAACGATAGCTAGCCAAACGTAGAACTTTGAAAGGGCAAGTAATAGTGCCATTACGAAGCAAATCACTATTGCTTTTGCATTGAACAGCCGATTGGTGTAATGTATTACTAAGCCTAATGCAAATAAGATAAGTCCTTCTTTTAGCACACCCGAGCCCCAGAAAAGTACCGAAGGGAGTAGATAAACAGCAAACAACAATTCCTGCTTTTTATCTTTAAGAACAGCAAAAAATGTGCGGTAAATACCAGTAAGGCCTACGAATGAAAGGAAACAGATAAATACAGTATGGACATTGTAATAACCAAGTGAGAAAATTCGCACGAATGCATTGAATCGAATGATGGTGTGGCTGTCGTTATAAATGCTGCCGTCAATCTTACGTGCCCAATAATTCATTTGTTCGTAGTAAGGCTGAAATTCTGGAGTATTGTTATAAATACCCAATAACATACGGAAGAAGTGTTGTGGATGTTGCTTTAATGAGTTGAAGATAATTTTGCTGTCGTCAAAGTACTTATAAATATCAGCGGTGGAACGGTCGGTGTAATAAAAAGTATAGATAGCCCACAACATCACACCGAATAAAATTTTCAATACAAAAAGCACGGAAAGAGTGCGTTTAGAGATACCTTCTATTTCGAAGAACTTCATTCGATGAATAATGAAGATAAAAAATAAAGTATAAGTTGTGGTGAGTAGTAATTCCAACAATATTATGGTATAAATTTCGGCAAAGATAGTATTTTGATTTTCTTTGTATGAATTATCAACGAATACAGGATTTGAATGTTAATGCAAGTGTTTTCATCCCGATTATAACCACACTGAATGAACAAAAATTCTTGGAATGTTGATACAAATCATCCGTTCATTGATAGATGTCATTTTATGTAAGGTACAAAAAGTTGCACTTTTGGTAAAAATTTCATTTTAATGGAGAGATGGATGTTTAATAAATTAAAAATAAATTTTGCGCCCCAAATTTATTTCGTACTTCAATATTTCTCGGCTTCAAACACTTGATGAATGGAGAAAAAAGCGAAATATGAAAGTTTAGAGGATAGGTTGCAGCCACTTTTGAAAGAACTTGATTGGAAAGATGCATTGAAAGCCCTTTTTATGCACGACTATGAACAAGGGTTTTCTAAAACCGAATTATTGATTCAATATCGCGACATCATTGATTTTGTGAGACGGGTATTCAATTCAGATTTCGATATGTTCGTTAGAGCGAAGCAATTGAGGAAACAAAATCTGGAGGCTTCAGTTGAAATAGCTTTTTGGAAACTGGTTAACAGTAAAGGACATATTGCATCTTTTTCAATAATGCGAAATGCAATACCTGACTTGAATATTAAATTATATGATGAACTTCGTGGAGTTGGATTATCGAAAGGATGCCTTTCTTATAGTGATTATGTACTAAAGAGAAATAAGGAGATTAAAGACAAAGAAACGCGTGAAGCACTTATAAAACAGGCCGAAAAACTTAACTTGGAAACTAATCTTGATACAAAGTCAAATACTGAAATTCGGTTGCTCATAACTCACAAAAAAAAGCAGATTGTTAAGGATGCTTTGTATCAGGAATTCAAAAAAATTGTGATTGAAAAAGGTTTTATTCCTGATAGAAAAGATCTTAAAAATTTGGAAGATTTTGATAAAATTCAAACTTACAAATGGATGACCCAAGCAGCAAAAAGCGAAGGGTTCAAAATGAATCAAGAATTTGAGCACGAAAATAAAGTTATAGAAAGACGAAAAGAGCTGCTAGAATTCTTAAAACAAAAAGCACAGGAGTTGGGTCATACACCACTTTCATCCGAGTTGATTAAAGATGGAAAATTGATAGCGAGTAAATACTATCTTTGTTTTGGTAAAATATCAAACGCCTATTTCGAAGCAGGATTGGAACCTCCTGCAAAAAGTTTAATGCCGCAAACAGTGGATATTGTATATGCTAATTTGCTGGAAGCTTTTGCTTCAGGAATGTTAATGGATGAAATGGAAAGACGATTTAATATGGCTCCTTCACGCATTCGAAAAGTCCTTGGCAAACGACCTGGCCTCTTTATGAAAGCGATTGAGAAACGAGAAAATAACCTGAAACATAAGCAGGATTATTCCGCTTCTTAATACTACTAAATTATTAATAATTCATTTTTAATATTAATATCATCCAACAAGCTTAGGAACCAATAGATTTCCTACTTAACACTATTTAACACAAACCACAACTTGTATTTAGTGTCGAATAATTTTGTGAAACATTTTTATTAACTACATTTGCCATCCTAAAAATAAAAAATCAATAAAAGAAATATGAATAAGTACATTTCAAAATTAATTGTTTTACCAATCACTTTAATGGTTGCAAATGTGGTCGTAGCTCAAACCAATAAAGATGCTACACTAATGACTATAGCGGGCTCGAAAGTAACTGTTGCCGAATTTGAATCTGTTTATCACAAAAACAATACAAAAGAAACAACTAATGATAATAAGTCATTGAACGATTATGTTGATTTATTTGTGAATTTCAAGTTGAAAGTGAAGGAAGCTGAGGAAATGGGGCTTGACACCGCAAAATCTTTTAAAGACGAACTTAGCGGTTACCGCAAGCAATTATCTCAACCATATCTAACTGATAAGGACGTAAATGAGAAATTACTTTCAGAAACTTACAATCGTTTGAAAGAAGATATTCGTGCATCACATATTCTTGTTAAAGTGGCTGAAAATGCTTTACCTAAAGATACTTTGGATGCATACAACAAAATAATGAAAATACGAGCACGAATCGTGAAAGGAGAAGATTTCAATAAAGTTGCAGCAGAAAAAGGTATTTCAGATGATCCATCAGCTAAGGATAATGGAGGAGACCTTGGATACTTCACGGCATTACAAATGGTTTATCCTTTCGAAACAGCGGCTTACAGTACTAAAGTTGGTCAAGTGTCTAATCCTGTGCGTACTCGCTTTGGATATCACATCATCAAGGTAGTCGATCGCAGACCAGCACAAGGAGAAGTGCTTGTTGCTCACATTATGATTAAAACACCTCCTAATATGAAAGAAGAAGATTCTTTGAACACTTACAAAAAGGCTCAAGAGATTTATGAGAAACTTAAAGCTGGTACCGATAAATTTGATGATTTAGCACAACAATTTTCTGATGACAAAGCATCTGCAAAAAAAGGAGGAGAGTTGCCTTGGTTTGGTACATACAAGATGCCACCTGAATTTGAAAAAGCTTCATTTGCCTTGAAAAATAAGGGAGATATGAGCGATATAGTACGTACTAAATACGGATGGCACATCATCAAATTGAAAGATAAGAGAGGGTTGGCTTCATTTGATGAAATGAAAAGCGAATTGAAAGTTAAAGTGACAAAGGATTCTAGATCCCAGATAGGACGAGAGTCTTTGATTGCGAAAATTAAGACAGAATACAAATTTAAAGAAGTGTTAAAGGCTCGTGACGAATTCTACAAAGTGATGGATACTTCATTGTTCGAAGGCAAGTGGGACATAACAAAAGCAAAAGCCTTGAACAAACTTATGTTCTCTCTAAATGATAAAAATTACACTCAAACCGACTTTGCAACTTATATTTCAAACCACCAAAGTAAACGTTCAAAAGCAGATTACAAAATGGTGGTAGATGGATTGTATAAACAATTTGTGGATGAAACTGTAATTGCTTATGAAGAAACAAGATTAGATACAAAATACCCTGATTTCAAATCGTTGATGCAAGAATATCGTGATGGTATACTTTTGTTTGAGCTTACTGACCAAAAGGTATGGAGCAAAGCTGTTAAGGATACATCTGGATCAAAAGCGTTTTATGAAAAGAACAAAACAAATTACATGTACGAAGAGCGTGCTGATGCTACCGTTTATGCTTGCAATGATGAAAAAGTTGCAAAACAAGTTCACGATTTGATGAAAAAGAAAAAAACAGAAAAGGATATTGTTGCAGTTATTAATAAGGATTCGCAATTGAATCTTCAATCCGAAAGTAAAATATTTGTGAAAAGTGAAAATGAGTATGTGGACAAAAATTGGAATCCTGGAACATCTGCAGATATCAAAAGCGATAAAGATAAAAAGGTATACATCGTTGTTACTAATAAGCTTATCAAGCCAGAACCAAAAGCATATCAAGATGCCAAAGGAATGGTCACTGCTGATTATCAAAATTATCTTGAAAAAGAATGGATAGCTTCTTTGAAAACGAAATATCCTGTTACTATTGATAAAGCAGTGCTTTCAACAGTAAAATAATTTTGATAAAAAATCATTTTAAAGTTTATGCCGATTCTTTCGTCATAAACTTTTTTAGTTTTTATAACCATATTTATTGAAAAAAATCACTCAGAATATTCTCCTGCTTCTTCTTGTTAATGCATGTTCTAGCAATGCCAACAAAGAAGATCATCGTGTTCCAATTGCGCGTGCAGGTGCCGCATATCTCTACGAAAATGATATTGAAAACATCGTACCAAAAGGCACTCCATCCAAAGATAGTCTTGAATTGCTAAAAAAATATATCGATAATTGGATGCATGATGCATTGGTTGTTCAGAAAGCAGAAAATAATTTGACTGACGAACAAAAGAATGTGGAGAAACAATTACAGGACTATCGTAATTCGTTAATTACCTATGCTTACGAGAAAGAACTTGTAAAACAAAAGTTAGATACCTTAGTAGATATTCAAGAAATCGAAAAATACTATGCCGCCAATCAAGCCGATTTCCAATTGAAGGATAATATTATCAAAGTCATTTACGTTAAAGTAAATAAAAAGGCTCCAAACATTGCAAAGTTACGTATGCTTTATAAATCAGAAAACATCAAAGACCGCGAACAACTTGCTGGATATTGTCATCAGTTTGCCGAGAATTTCTTTTTAGACGACAACTCTTGGTTGTTATTTGATGATTTGTTGAAAGAAATACCAATCCAAGCATACAATAAAGAGTTATTTTTGCAAAACAATAGATATGTTGAAGTGAGTGATTCTTCATCAAGTTATTTTTTGAACATCAAAGGATTTAAAATTCGTAACAGTACATCACCATTAAGTTTTGAAAAAGAAAATATTAAAAACATCATTTTAAACAAACGCAAACTTCAGTTGATTTCGAAAATGAAGGAGGATGTATACAACGATGCAGCAAACAATAAAAAAATAGAAATTTACATCAATGATAAAAATAAAAAATAGCCTCACAGCAATACTCGTAATACTTGTAATTGTTGCAAAATCTCAAGCACCCGAAGCAATAATCGATCGTGTGATAGCTGTTGTGGGCTCAAACCCTCTGTTACAATCAGAGTTGGAAACACAGTATCAACAGATGGTAACTCAGCAAGAGCCCGTTAATGCAAACACTCATTGCAAACTTATGGAAGAACTCTTATATCAAAAACTTTTATTAGCCCAAGCTCAAAAAGACAGTTTAAATGTTACTGATGCTCAAGTAGAGCAGGAGATGGATAGAAGGATGCACTTTTATATTCAGCAGTTTGGTTCCGAAGAACGATTCGTTGCTTTCTATGGCAAGTCTGTTGAAGATTTCAAAAACGATTTAAAAGATAATGTCCGTGATTTACTTTTAGCACAACAGATGCAAAGTAAAATCACAAGTGATATTAATGTAACTCCTAACGATGTCAAATCATACTTCAATGAAATACCAAAAGATTCAATACCTTTGATAAATGCAGAGGTTGAAGTTGGTGAAATAGTTAAGAAACCTATAATAACAGCACAAGCAAAAAAAGATGCGAAAGAAAAAATCGAAGGAATTCGCCAACGAATAATGAAAGGTGAAAGTAGTTTTGCGGCTATGGCAGCTCTCTATTCCGAAGACCCAGGTTCTGCTAGTAAAGGCGGATTTTATGAGCACATCCAACGTGGTCAATTTGTTCCTGAATGGGATGCACAGGCTTTCAAAATAAAAAAAGGAGAACTAAGCGAAGTGTTCGAAACCATGTATGGCTATTTTATTATTCAATTAATCGAACGAAGAGGTGATGAAGTTGACGCACGTAGCCTTCTCGTTGCACCCAAGGTCGATGCCTCTGATTTATTAAAAGCTAAAGTAGCCTTAGATTCTATATATGCAAAGCTAGTAGTTGATACCACAACATTTAGCGACATGGCTGCAAAATATTCCGATAGCGAAGAAAGCAAAAACAGTGGAGGATTAATCGTTAATCCCTTAAATGGTTCTAGCCGATTTCAAATGGATGAGCTTGGTCAAATGGACCAGAACGTTGCGTTCGCTATTGATAAGTTGAAAGTCGGTCAATACACCAAACCTATGCCATTTGCCACACGCGATGGTAAACAAGCTTATAGGATATTATACTTAAAAACTCACACATCTCCACATGCTGCAAATTTAATTGATGACTATCAAAAAATTCAAGCCATCGCCTTAGCAAAAAAACAAAACACCGCAATTCAAGCTTGGATCAAAAAGAAATTAGTGGGCACTTACGTTCACATAGCTGACGACTATAAAAAATGCAATTATTCAAACAAGTGGTTGAGCGAAGCCAACAATTAATTTCCTGTTTGTTTTTCATCAATGCTTAATCCGAATAAATATCATTTAATAATAAACATTCAATTAAAGGTTCAAAAAATAAAATACTAAAATATGTATAAATCAGATGTTGAAGCAGTAGATGCTTTTTTGGTAAAATATAAAGAGCTTAGTACTGAAATTGGCAAAGTAATTATTGGGCAAGATGAAGTAGTAAAAGATGTGTTAATTTCTATTTTTAGCAAAGGCCATTGTCTTTTAATTGGCGTACCAGGCTTGGCAAAAACACTATTGGTTAATACCATTGCCGATGTATTAGGGCTTAGTTACAATCGAATTCAGTTTACTCCTGACTTAATGCCATCCGACATCATTGGTTCCGAAATTTTAGGAGACGATCGTCATTTCAAATTCATCAAAGGGCCTTTGTTCGCAAACATTATTCTTGCTGATGAAATAAATAGAACCCCTCCCAAAACTCAAGCAGCCTTGCTCGAAGCAATGCAAGAAAGAAGTATAACCACAGGCGGAAAAAAATACGAATTAGGCAATCCGTTTTTTGTCCTAGCTACTCAAAACCCAATCGAACAAGAAGGAACCTATCCCTTACCCGAAGCGCAATTAGACCGATTCATGTTTAATGTTTGGTTAGATTATCCCTCTTTGGATGATGAAATCACAGTCGTAAAAAACACAACATCCAACAAAAAAGTAGAACTCAAAAAAATACTCACCAATGATGAAATCATCTATTTTCAAGACCTTGTTCGTAAGATTCCAGTAACCGAAAACGTCTTGGAATATGCCGTAAAACTTGCCTCTAAGAGTCGACCTAATACCGAACATGCTGCCGAAATTGCCAACAAATATTTATCATGGGGTGCCGGACCAAGAGCCTCTCAATACTTAATCGTTGGTGCCAAATGCCATGCAATGATAAAAGGAAAATATTCCCCCGACATCGAAGATGTAAAATTTGTTGCTGCCACCATTCTTCGTCATCGAATCGTTCGTAATTACAAAGCCGAAGCCGAAGGAATCTCTGTCGACAAAATCATTAATGAATTATTAAAATAATTATTTTGACCACCATTATTAAGATTTAATCTAAAATTTCATTAAGAACTAACTATTATTATTAATTTCGCATCATTATTAATTTAATTTAAATCTAAAACTACTTTTAAAATGAAAAAAATTTACACATTATTAGTTGCAACATTACTTGTAGTAAACTTAAAATCAAAAGCTCAGGACACATTATTTTATGAAGGATTTCAATTTGTGATGAATTCTTATACCGACACTTCTGGAACCATTCCAACTAACACGGTTGATGCAATGTGCTACAACATAGATATCGACCTCCTTACTCCCCATACAGGCGCTGGATTTAGAAGTCGTCAGTGGTGGCAAACACTTGCCTTCGCGGATGCTGATCTATACACTACTGCAGGATTTCCTGATACTAACATAGTATTCACTTCAAGTTCTTGGTTTGATAACGCCAGCACACCTAGAGCTGATGATTGGTTTATCACAAAGAATCTTCTACTTGGTAATCATGACACACTTTTCTGGAAATCCGCACCATTTCAAACTCCCCGTTATTGTGACGGTTACCAAGTCTTACTTTCTCATACTAGTAATGATATATCCACCTTTACTGACACATTATTTATAGCTGCCGAAATGGCAACAATTACAGGCTCTAACGATTCAACTTTTAGTGGTTACACATTCACACCTCCTAATAAATTTATACATGGCTTTGACAACACTTATACTGAATATCATGCAGTTTCAGATTCAGCAAGATTGAGAGGAGTATTACGTCCGTTTTTTGTTCCCTTAGACAATCATGGTAATCAAAATGTATTTATTGCATTTCGTCACTATTCTTATGATGACAATTTTATCTCAATTGACGATATTCTTGTGCGTGGCGATAGAAATCACCAAGGCATTCACGAATATTCAAATCAATTGTCATTAAGCCTTAGTCCTAATCCATCAACCAACCAATCCATCGTTTCTTATACCTTAAAATCACAATCTTTTGTCAAACTTTCTGTATTCGACATTTCTGGTAAATTAGTATTCACTCAATCAAACGATACTATGACTCAAGGACAACATTCCACCGTTTTAAATACAAGCGAATTTGCTAAAGGATTTTATACCCTTACCATTCAAAGCACTGATGGAATAAGCTCAGTAAAATTAATCGTTCAATAGAACAAACAAAAAAACTAACACCTCAAAAAAGCCTTTCGATTCACTCGAAAGGCTTTTTTATTTATCAAACCACTTGTTTTCAATCCAGCATCAATTCCGGGCATCTATTATTTAACCGCCAGCTCCACGAATCAAATCTCATTAAGTTAAACAATAACTCTGCAAGAGTTAAATAAAGCCCCAATTATATTGGCGGAATCATAACAGAACATCCCCCACCACAGCGACCCAAGTAAAAGGTAGTATACAACGCCTTACTTTTCACTACTCCAAACTTACATTTCACTACTCCCAACTTACATTTCACTACTCGCAACTTACTTTTCACTACTAACGACTTGCTTTTCACTTTTCACGACTTACATTTCACTTCACACGACTTACTTTTCACTACTCCAAAATTGCATTTCACTACTCACGATTTACATTTCACTACTCACGATTTACATTTCACTATTCACGATTTACATTTCACTACTCACAACATGCATTTCACTATTCGCAACTTACATTTCACTACTCACGACTTACACTTCACCAATAACAACTTACATTTTGTT
>JBAXQU010000104.1:0-10691 GCA_037131555.1 Bacteroidota bacterium | reverse complement strand
AGCTCCTCATTCTTGTGATTGCGCTCCTCATTCTTGTGGTTGAGCTCCTCATTCTTGTGGTTGAGCTCCTCATTCTTGTGATTGCGCTCCTCATTCAAATGGATGAGCTCCCCATCCAAATGGATGCGCTCCTCATCCAAATGGATGCGCTCCCCATTCAAATGGATGCGCTCCCCATCCAAATGGATGCGCTCCTCATTCAAATGGATGCACTCCCCATTCTTGTGGTTTTGCTCCACATTTTCTAATTGTTTTAGGTCAAAATTCGAGGGTTATAAAGTGTTTTTTCTCATTTGCCGCTTTCAAGGGTTCTTATGAATTCGCGTTTTTTTGCAGAAGTACTGGTTCCGATTCGGAGGCCTCCGTAATTTTTGCGGAGCCATCCGAGACGTATTTTATGCCTCCGTAATTTTTACGGAGCCATCCAAGAAGTATTTTATGCCTCCGTAATTTTTGCGGAGCCATCCGAGATGTATTTTATGCCTCTGTAATTTTTGCGGAGCCATCCGAGACGTATTTTATGCCTCCGTAATTTTTGCGGAGCCATCCAAGACGTATTTTATGCCTCCGTAATTTTTGCGGAGCCATCCAAGACCAATATTTGTAAGCCTTTGATTGAAATCGATATAAAATCAAGACTAATTATTAACTAAACCCTTAATATTATGAATGTTTTTTTTGAAAAACTCCCTCAGGCGTAGGTATGTTTAGTCTTTGCCTATCCACCACCCTCCTCTTTGGAGTTTGCAAGGGGCTTTTTTTGTATGTATACTTAAAAGGTTACGAAGCGTGATGCGCTGAATAACTGCACACGATTGAAGTGGAAATCCTTTTTCTTTGTCCTTTTCGGGCAAAGAAAAAGATTGAAACGAAAAGCGGGACGAAAGAAACCGAAACGTGACGAACTGCCTGCCCTAAATAGATGTGGGATTTGAGATATTAGATTTGAGATTCAGTAGTTGTTGGTTGTTTGAACAATTGAATAATTGAATAATTGAATAATTGAACATTTGAATAATTGAACGATTGAATAAGAATTGGGGGAAAATGGGCTTAAATTTTAAAACCTAATACACAAATATCATCCACTTGTACCCCGTTTCCTTTCCATTTCAGAAAAGCATCTTTTATCTCTTTCTTTTGCTGTGTGCAGTGATATTGTTGAATGTTGAGTAATAAATTTTTTAAACGTTTATACTTAAATTTTTTACCATCAGGGCCTCCAAATTGGTCGGCATAACCATCCGAAAAAATGTAAAGCATATCGCCTTCTCGCATTTGCATTTCGTGATTGAGAAACGGAATTCGCTTGTAATAAAGTCCGATGGGTTGACTATTGGCTTTTATTTCAATAATTTTATGTCTTTCGAGCGTTGGCATTTCAAGGTCGTCATTCGAATCATTGTGATTGTCATATTCGAAATTATCGTCCGTATTTTCGCGAACTATCCACAGCGGGATATTTGCACCCGAATATTGAAGCAGTTTTGTTTCGGTATCATAGCAGCAAAAGGCAATGTCCATACCGTCACTGATGATGGTATCAATGTCGTTGCTCACAATTTCTTCCATCAAATCATTCACTTTATTCAATATTTCGGAAGGTTGTTCTAAATGAAATTCATTTAAAGCTTTAAACAATGCATGAATACCTATGATACTTAAAAAAGCTCCCGGCACACCATGCCCAGTGGCATCGCCAATAGCAAAAAAACGTTTATTTCCTTTCGAATGTATAAAATAAAAATCGCCACTTACTATATCGCGTGGCTGAAAATAAATAAACCCTGGAGAAATGATGTTTTTTATTACCGATTTCGAAGGCATTATTGCTTTCTGTATTCGTTGGGCATATCGAATACTGTCCATAATATCTTTGTTTATTTCCATCAACAGTCGTTGCTGGTTTTCTACTGCTTCCGATTTTAAGGTAAGTTCTTCGTATTGCTGCGTTATTTTTGATTTCTGATAAAGAATTTCAATTTTTTGATTGTTAATTTCCACCGTTCTTTCTTCCACCTTTTCTTCAAAGTATTTAATATAACTTGTAATTTCATCAGCCATTCGTATAAAATTACTACTCAATTCAGAAGTTTCATCTTTTGAGTTTCTGGCTTGCAATTGAGGAATTACCGTAAATTTACTGTCCACATAACGGTTTACATAATTGTTCAAATTAATAATAGGTCGCGATAGTCGAACAGCCAACCGATAGCTCAAAAGAAAGGCAAGTAAAAAAATAAAACTGATGGAAACAATAGCAATGATGAGCAGATTAAAACTTATTTTTTTTTCGGCAATCAATGCATTTTCTTTTTGGTTGATGATGTGAGCAATGATAAAATTATGTTGTTGTGATAGCTGAAATTTAAGGCCTGTACCCGTTTTTTTACCTAATAATGCCCATTCGGAAGCAACTAACTTGTTGAATGATCTTTCGTACCCACTCACAATCGAATCGAGCTTGATTTTATCAGTTTCCGAAAATCTCGCACTGTTCTTTATTTCGCTCTTCAGCTTTTCAATCTTTGATTTAAATTGGTCAACATATTGTTCTTCTTTTCTGATAATAAAATCTTTTTCATGTCGCCTCAACATCAAAATATTTATCTGGTCGAGATCTTTTATTTCCATCAAGAAATGTGCGTAATCTCTCATCTCACCCTCAATACCAAAATCTTTAAAACCTTTTTTCTTGGTTTCTTCTACCACTTGATTAAAGATATTAAAATAATTATTTTGTTCAATAGTTATAGATCCTACAAACTTTTCATCCAATAGTTGTTTGGCGGTTTCATTCTCTTTCATTACTAGAAGCAGTGCAAGTATTTTTGAATAAACACGATTGAACTCGTCTATCTTCTCGCTCTCACCCGTTTTGTAAAAAGCAGGATTTATCGTTTCGTACAACAAAAACTCTTGTTGTAGTTTATATTCTTCCATTGTCAACAAATGAATATTGTCTAACAAATGTAATTGATCAGCTATTTTATTTTTTTTGTCATACATCCATATACTCACAAGAGTAAACAGGAGGGAAAAGAAACACAGAGTAATAAAGGAAATAAATAATCGGTGTTTTATTTTTAATTTCATAATACAAAATGTAGTGACTAAAATAGTACACAAATAAACACTAAAAAGAAAACATGGGAGTTAATCGTATCTTAATTCAATATTATCACTTAGCCATCTTTTCAATAACATTGTTAAATTTATTTGCCTAAATTCAACTGTTTCTGAATACATCACAATGATATCTTTACGAATTACCTCCATCAGAAATCTTTCTAATTGACGCGCAAAATAACTATTTTTATTAAACACACTCCACTCAAAAGTGTATATTTGAAATTGATTAATGTTTGATTGACCAACAAAACCGAAACCAAAATGAAAACACTCACTCTCCTTCTTTCAACATCCTTAGTATTGATATTGGCTTGCAGCAGCGCTTCTAGCCATCTCGATACGAAAACCAATCATCAAGCACCTATTCATTCTCTCTTTCTTTTTCAGGAAAACGGTTCACCCGATTCGTTAATCAATAACGAACTATTGCCATCAGGAGCCATCTACCTTACCGAAAAAGGAAATTTAATACTACATACCATCAACGAGAAAAGTGATACTCAACATTATTATTGGGGCAAATACCAATTGACAGATGATGCGCTTACCTATTTAATCACCAATGAATATTATTTTTATGGAAAATGGGATGCCCGTTGGGATGTGCCTCACCCTGATTATTTAAATGGAAAAACAAGAAAGGCAAACGGAATAGAAACCAAGCTTACTAAATTAATTGGCGATTCGTTGCGTTATTTCCGAACCTATACCGAAGCCGAAAAAACAGAAGCAAGCAAAAGGTATTTGCATTCGAAACCCAATGGAATAAACTATTGGCCCTATTACGAACCCTCAGAACAAAAGTTTTATACTTGGTTTTACAAACACGCACCTGTGTTGTCGAACCTTTAATAAGATTGAATGAAGAGGAACACCTCCCTCCTATCGCAACAATAAATTATACTAAATCGAATAAGTTAGAAACACCCATTGTTCGCTGCACGTTGAACCCTTCGGCATATACAAATCCTGCATCACGGCCAAAGATGGCCATTTTAGAGGTAACTACTTCCATGAAGTTCTTTACTGAAATTGGTGATTCGGGTTCTTTAGAATCAGGATCGTAAAACTGCGATTTGAAAGCACGGATGGCTTCCATTTTCATGTCAACAAACTCGGTAACATCCACCACAAAATCGGGTTTCAAGTGTTTATCTTGAATGTAATGATAAACCGCTTTTGGTCGCCAATGCTCCTGAAGCTTGCCATTGTGATTGGTTTCAATACGTCTTAAGCCGCTATAAAAGCAAGCTTCAGACACCAAGCTCGCAGCACGCCCATGGTCGGGATGACGGTCGCTCACTGCATTACAAAGCACAATGCTCGGTTTGTATTCGCGAATCTTTTTTATCACTTCCAATTGGTGTTCGGTATTGTTTTCGAAAAAAGCATCTGCCATGCCTAGATTATCTCTCACTTCCACACCTAGTATCTTTGCTGCGTTCATAGCTTCTTTCAAACGAAGTTCGCCACTGCCCCGTGTGCCTTTTTCGCCACAAGTTAAGTCGACAATACCAACTGAAAATCCAGCAGCAAGGTGTTTCAAGATGGTGCCTGCGCACGAAAGCTCTACATCATCAGGATGAATGCCAAAGGCTAATATATCAAGCTTCATTCTTATTTTTTTCCTTCTATCCAGTTAATTATTTTTTCACACATTGGTTTTTCACCTGGCTCTACAACATCCACTAGGTTTCCATTTTCGTCAATCATGTATTTCTGAAAATTCCATTTCACTGACGAATCCATCTTACCATTCTTCGCTTTCTCGGTAAGCCAATGATATACCTCGTTCATGTCTTGTCCTTTCACCGAAATTTTTTCCATCATCTGAAAACTCACTCCATAGTTCTTGGTACAAAACTCTTTTATCTCGGCATTTGTTCCTGGCTCTTGACGCATAAAATTGTTTGCCGGAAAACCAATGATGGTGAAATTTTTGTCTTTGTATTTTTCAAAAAGCTTTTCCAAATCTTCGTATTGTGGTGTATGTCCACATTTCGAAGCCGTGTTCACAATTAATACTTTCTTGCCTTTAAGGCTAGAAAACGAAAAATCTTTTCCGTCAATTGTTTTTGATTTTAAATCGTAAAACCCCGTTTGTGCTTTGGTTGAAGTTGAAATAATTGTTGTCATAGTGATTGTGATTAATAAGATGAGTGGTTTCATAGTGTAATTATTTTTTAGATTGAGGTGCAAAGGTAATAAAAGTACTTGCTCTATTTCATATTCCATTCGAATGTTGAAAGAAAATACGAGGGCAGCTTCAATATTAGTATATTCGCATCGTTCAAAAAAAACTTACAACAGAGAGTTTATCAACAACAACAATACATGATAAGAGTAATATTAACCAGCGGAAAAGACCATAGTTTACACCGTTTTCATCCTTGGGTGTTTTCGGGAGCCATAAAAAAATTTACTGGAGATGTAAAAGAAGGGGAAGTAGTGGAAGTGTTTTCGGCACAAAACGAATTCCTCGGAATGGGTCATTTTCAGATAGGTTCCATTGCTGTTCGATTGTTTTCGTTCACTCCCGTTGTTCCAGATTTTTACTATTGGAAAAGTAAATTGCAAGCTGCTTATCATTTCAGAAAACAACTGAACTTAATCGACAACCCTGCTACCAATTGTTACCGTTTATGTTTTGGCGAAGGCGATGGATTGCCCGGTTTTATCATCGATTTTTACAATGGCACAGCCGTGTTTCAGTTTCATTCCATTGGTTTATACCTCATCCGTCAAGAGTTTGTAAAAGCACTGCAAGAAATATACGGTGATAAACTAAATGCAGTGTACGACAAGAGCGAGGAAACCATGCCCAAGCAAGCGCCTATTAAAGCTACCAATGGTTACCTTTGGAAACGTGAGGAAACAACCATTGAAACCATAGCCTTGGAAAACAACAATCAATTTTTAGTGGATTGGGAAGGCGGACAAAAAACAGGGTTCTTCCTCGATCAGCGCGAAAACAGAGCCTTACTCGGTCATTATTCAAACAACAAAACTGTTCTCAATACCTTTTGTTATACAGGCGGATTTTCGGTGTATGCAGCCAATGGAGGTGCTCGTGAGGTACATTCAACCGATGTTTCGAAAAAAGCAATTGAACTCACGGATAGAAACATTGAACTCAACCATATTAAAAATCATCAATCGTTTGCCATCGACACTTTTGAATTTCTAAAGAATCGCGAAAACACTTACGACATCATTGTACTCGACCCTCCTGCATTTGCCAAACATCAAAATGTGAAGCACAACGCCATCATGGGATATAAGCGATTGAACTACGAAGCCATTAAACAGATAAAATCAGGAGGATTGCTCTTCACGTTCTCCTGTTCGCAAGTGGTGGATAAAAACACTTTCAACTCCACAGTGATGGCAGCAGCCATTGAAGCAGGTAGAAATGTAAGGGTGCTTCATCATTTATCGCAACCTCCAGACCACTGTGTCAACATTTTTCATCCCGAAGGAGAATACCTAAAAGGGTTGGTAGTGCACATTGAATAAGTTGATAAAAAAAAACTGATAAAAGTTAGTTTTTTTGTAAATAAATTAATCCTATGTTTGCTTATCGAAACTTTATAAAATTTATATATGATTAAATTTTTACTTAAATCAATTACTTGCCTTTTTTCATTTACAATTCTAGTCAACCCAGTTCTTTCTTTTTCTCAAACTAAAGATACCATCGGTACCAAAGCTTTATTGGCAAAAATCCCTGAAACCATTAAATTTAGTGGATATGTAGATGCTTATTATGCCTACTCTTCCGACTCGGTAGGTATTAATAAATTTCAAAAATTTCCGAATGTTTCACCTAAAAACAATCAGTTTGGGATAAATATTTTTCAGCTCTCGGCACAGTATACAGCCGAGAAAGTAAGGGCGACAGCTACCATTCATTATGGTGATTTACCTTCAGGTGCTTGGTCTCCCGAGTACAATATTATACAAGAAGCTAATGCAGGTTTCCGACTCACCAAAAAGCTTTGGATAGATGCTGGATTTTTCAAAACCCATATTGGTACCGAATTACTTTTGCCTCGCGACAACATTACTAGTTCAGTATCCGTAATTACTTATTACGAACCTTGGTGGCAAGCAGGTGTGAGACTTACCTTTACACCCAACGATAAATTACTCATCACCCTGCATGTATTAAATGGCTACAATACGTTTATAGAAAACAACAAATCAAAATCGTATGGATTAGGTGTTTCGTATGCGCTTGGCGAAAAAGGAAACATCAATTATTATAATTTGATTGGTGACGACACACCTGATGGTGTTGAAACAAAACATTTGCGCTTTCTCAACAATGTAGTGTTCAATTACGAATTCACCAAAAAATTCAAAACCACCATTGGTGTCGATTACATCAGCCAACAGCACTCAAGTCTAGGTGATGGCACGCAATCAGCCGCTGTTTATAGCGCAATACTTACATTAAAATATCAACTAAAACCGCGTTTTGCCATTTATGCGCGTGGCGAAACTTTTTCCGACAAAGATGGTTTCCTTACAGGAGTAATTACCGATGCATCGAACAAACAAACAGGATATGTGGCGAACGGTGCTACACTTGGTGCAGAGTTCAAACCTGCCGAAAACGCGTATCTTCGGGTCGAGGCAAGAGACTTGATGATGGAAAACAATCAAAAAATATTTCATACTGATGGTGCTAACACCAACGGCAGGATAGAAGCAATGGTTCATTTAGGTGTTTGGTTTTAAATGACAGTATTATAAGAGAATCTACAAATTTATTTTTCGCATTAACGAATTCATAGAATCAATCCCTGTTTTCTATGCAATATCAAACAACAACGGGGAAAAACTAAAAAAAGTAAATAAATATGTTTAACACAGGAGCAACCGGCTTTATGCTTTTAGCAACAAGCTTAGTAATGTTAATGACACCGGGCTTAGCCTTCTTCTACGGAGGACTAGCAGGCAAACGAAACATCCTCGGCATTATGATGCAGAGTTTTGTTTCAATGGGTATTACCACCATCATGTGGTATTTATGTGGATATTCACTTTGTTTTAGCGGTGACGCCATGGGTGGGGTCATTGGTAATTTCGACAAAGCGTTTATGAATGGAGTGGATCTTAATTCTCCTTTTCCAGGAAACAAAACCATTCCCGAATTTGTGTTTATGGCTTATCAAATGATGTTTGCCATCATCACTCCAGCCTTGATTACCGGGGCATTTGTAAACCGAGTAACTTTTAAATCGTATTTAATTTTCCTTGTTCTTTGGCAAGTGTTGGTATATTATCCATTTGCCCACATGGTATGGGGAGGTGGATTGTTAGCACAATGGGGTGTGCTTGATTTTGCTGGTGGTATAGTAGTGCATGCTACTGCAGGTTTTGCAGCTCTTGCTTCGGTTATCTATGTTGGTAAAAGAAGAGATAAAGAATCACCTCCAAACAGTGTTCCTTTGATAGCAATTGGTACTGGTCTTTTATGGTTCGGTTGGTATGGTTTCAACTCTGGAAGTGCATTAGATGTAAATGCTGTGACTGGATTAGCTTTTGTAAACACAGATGTGGCAGCATCTTTTGCAGCCATCACTTGGTTAGTGATTGAATGGAGCATGGCTAAGAAACCAAAATTTGTTGGATTATTAACGGGCGCTGTGGCAGGTTTGGCAACTATTACTCCTGCTGCCGGTTTTGTTTCACTCCCTTCGGCTGTACTAATTGGTATTGCAGCAGGTATTGTTTGTTACCTTGCCGTGAACCTTAAAAACAAAATGGGTTGGGATGATGCCTTAGATGTTTGGGGAGTGCATGGTATTGGTGGATGTTTAGGAACCATTTTACTTGGTGTGTTCGCAAGCAAAGCAATGAATCCTGCTGGTGCCGATGGACTAATGTATGGAGGCGGAGGTTTCTTCGCAAAACAAGCAATAGCAGTGATTGCAGCTTGTATCTATGCATTTGTGTTTACTTATATCATGCTCGCATTGATTAATAAAATTACACCAGTTAAAGTTTCGGAAACGGATGAAGACAGAGGTTTGGACGAATCGATACATGGTGAGAAAGCCTATGACGAAGGTGTTTTATAATTAATATTTTTTAGAATATAAATATCCTGTTGCAAAACATTGCGGCAGGATATTTTTATTTCCAACCGATTAAGATGTGTATTCATTAAATAAGAATGATAACGTAAAGAATTCACCCTTCGCGCAGGCATGTTTCTACCTCCCCAAAAACATATTATTTATAATTATCATTTTAATGAATGCTAAAAAATGACCAAATAGACTAGTTAAGGTCTCCATTTTCAGCCCCAATGACTTTTTTTGATCTAAGAAGCCCCGCATTTGAGTTCGAGGCTTGATTGATTTACTACCAAACGGACGCCACTTACTACCGAAAGTACGTCACTTACTACCAAAAGTACGTCACTTACTACCAAAAGTACATCACTTACTACCGAAAGTACGTCACTTACTACAAAAAGTACGTCACTTACTACCAAAAGTACATCACTTACTACCAAAAGTACGTCACTTACTACAAAAAGTACGTCACTTACTACCAAAAGTACATCACTTACTACCAAAAGTACGTCACTCCAATTTTGATGTATTCACTCACGCCTTGAAGTAAATATTTTAATATTTAAGAATGAGTAAAGTTCAACCTCACAAAGCATCGAAAATCAACATCACCTAATTTTCTCACCTATTTTTCAGAATGTAATTTAAAATTCCTGTCTTTCTCTTTTAGCAGTGAAAAACACCCAAATTACATGAATTACCTGAATTGTCTTTCGCTCTTTTCCGTGAAAAGTTCCTACATCAAGATATTCTACAAGAATGTAAAGAGCTAAATCATGAAACCTTAAATAAACATTATGAATGCTTTCACATGACAAAAATCATATATTTAATATGTACAACATGTTATTTTTATACCATGAAAGTACGTATCCTCTTATTTACTTTTTTGTTATTCTGTGTATTTTGCAATGCGCAGAATGTTGGTATTAATACAACAGGCAATGCACCCGACAATTCGGCCATGCTCGATATTGTTTCATCTAATCTAGGTTTATTAATTCCTCGTGTAGCCCTTACCGATGCTGCCACCGCTTCACCAATTACGGCTCCCACCACATCTTTGCTTATATACAATACTGCTACAAGTGGCACCGTTCCTGATGCTGTGGTTCCTGGTTATTATTATTGGAATGGAACAAGATGGATTTCCTTAAGTGGTGGTGCATCAGGCAATAACTGGAGCATTACAGGAAACGCAGGTACTGCGATGGCTACTAATTTTATTGGCACTACGGATAATCATGCTTTACGATTCAAAGTAAATAATACCAACGCTGGTATCATCGATAATAGCACAGGAATAACTGGATTTGGTTATCGAGCCTTGTTTCAAAACACAGGTGCGGCCAATACCGCAATGGGTTATATGGCACTCAATAATAATATTGCTGGTACATTTAATACAGCTGTAGGGGGTCTGTTCAATAAACTGTGTCAGGTTAAAATTATTTACCTTTGTATGTTGAT
>JBAXQU010000103.1:0-10925 GCA_037131555.1 Bacteroidota bacterium | reverse complement strand
CCAAAATGGATATGCTCGTTCTCGAAAACTTTATCGTTTCACGTTAATTCATGCTCAAAGTTTCCATTATTACTGTTTGTTTCAATAGTGCTGAAACCATTGAAAGTACAATAAAATCGGTTATCGAACAAGATTACAGCAATATTGAATACATCGTTGTAGATGGAAAATCTACAGATTATACACTTAGTATTCTTGAACGATACAAAGCAAATATCTCAACCTTGCTTTCCGAAAAAGATGATGGAATATATTACGCCATCAATAAAGGTATAGCACTTGCAACAGGCGATATTATTGCCATTCTGCATGCCGATGATTTTTACAGCAGTAATCAAATTATTTCTTCCGTTGTAAAAATATTTGAAGGAAAACAATCAGATACCGTGTATGGAGATTTGCAATATGTGGACAGGAATGATACGAATAAGGTAACTCGTCACTGGATTGCTGGAGCATTTAATTCTGATTTATTCTACAAAGGTTGGATGCCTCCACATCCTGCATTTTTTGTCAAGAGGCGTTGTTACAGCAAATTCGGATTGTTTAATACCGATTTAAAATCTTCTGCAGATTACGAAATGATGTTGCGTTTATTGGAGAAACACAAGTGTTCCACTCATTACATACCTCAAGTGCTTGTAAAGATGAGAATAGGTGGTAAAAGTAATATTTCATTAATGAATAGAATAAAAGCCAACAGAGAAGATAAAAAGGCTTGGCAGATAAATGGACTTAATCCGGGAATGTTCACCCTCATATTAAAACCACTTTCAAAACTAGGTCAGTTCTTCTAGTTTATTTTTGCTGTAATTCGTTTATAAAAGAAAAGCGAGGAAATATTTTCCTCGCTTTTCTTTTGTTTGAGCTATAGTTCAAAACTAGAACTTAGCACGAATTTTCTTTTTCTTTCCTCTGGCTTTTCTAAATATACTTCCATATTTAGATTTGTATAAGCTACTTTTTCCACGAATAACATAACTATAATAAACAGAAGTTGTAAGATAAGAATCCTTATGTGAAGGGTCACCTCGCTTGTATCCCACTTGGTTTTTCTCATCCCATCCGTAATTGTTAGAAGCAGGAATTAGACCTGGTATTCCGTCTGTATTTCCTAACTCACCTCTTCTATTCGCAAGAGCAGCAGATTCTGGACTCTGTGTTTTTGGATCAACATAATTGCCACTTACATCATCAATATAATCCGTAAATGTTGTACGCCAATTAAATTCCCAACCAATTCGATGGTGCTTATCAATAGTAAATAACATCCCAAGTCCAATAGGAATAGCAATGTTTACAGGACCATAATTTTTACCTTCTGTTGCCAAGGGTCTTAATTTTACCCATTCACCATTATAATATGTTTTGGGGCTATAGTAGAAAGGAGCAACGCCACCAAATGCATACATTTTAAAATCGTTTCTATATCGGTAGGTATGACCTAAATCGGGCATTTCATAAAAAAACACTTGGCCTGTTACCGATAATTCAATGATGTCATCAGAGAAAGATAAATTTCTACCAACTCGTCCGGGATTTGTGGATGTGTTATCGGCACCTTCCACGCGCACCCAATTCAATCCGACTTGCGCAGAAATCAAGGATGAAAATTTGTATCGTGCGAATCCTCCAGCAGTAAATTGAGTTTTAGAGAATTTCATATCTGCCACGAAATCTCTTCGAGTTGAACCTTTTCCTCCCATTTCACCTAAATAGTTAGCAGCACCTGCTTGCACCCCAATATCCCAATTGTATTGAGCAAAGCCAACAACAGGGAAAGAGAGAATTATAATTGCAATAAGTAGTTTTCTCATAGAATTCAATTGTTATATTAATCTACGTGCTCAAAAATATTATCTATCTTCGCAACGTTCGCACAAAAATAGTAAAAAAAAACAAATGGACAATAAAATAGTAAAACTTTTTAATATTAAATTTCCGTTAATTCAAGCAGGTATGATTTGGTGTAGTGGATGGGAATTAGCCTCCTCAGTCAGTAATTCTGGAGGATTAGGTTTAATTGGAAGTGGAAGTATGTATCCAGAAATACTAAGGGAACAAATAAGAAAGTGCAAAAATGCAACGAATAAGCCTTTCGGAGTGAATGTTCCTATGATTTATCCTGATGTGGACAAGCACATCGAAACTATCATATCAGAAGGTGTGAAAATTGTATTCACTTCAGCAGGTAACCCAAAAACATGGACTAAGAGACTTCATGATAATGGTATTACTGTGGTTCATGTTATAGCTAATTCCTCATTCGCTAAAAAGGCGGAAGATGCCGGTGTTGATGCAGTGGTTGCCGAGGGTTTTGAAGCGGGAGGTCACAATGGTAGAGAGGAAACAACAACCTTTTGTTTAATACCAATGATTAAAGAAAAAGTTTCAATTCCTATAATTGCTGCTGGAGGAATAGCTACTGGAAGGGGAATGCTCGCTGCGATGGCTTTAGGTGCCGATGCTGTGCAAATTGGCAGCCGATTCGTGGCTTCTGAGGAGTCTTCTGCAAATATTAATTTTAAAAAAAGAATTATTGAAGCTAATGAAGGCGACACTCGGTTGATGTTGAAACGCCTTACACCAGTTCGACTTTTAAAGAATAATTTTTTTGAAGAAGTTGAAAAGGCTGAAATCAGTTGCGCTTCAATTGAAGAATTGTCGTTATTGTTAGGTAAAGGTAGAGCAAAGAGAGGGATGTTCGAAGGGGATTTGGAAAACGGAGAGCTCGAAATTGGTCAAATAGCTTCTATTTTGAAGGAAATAAAGCCTGCAAAGGCCATCATCGAAGAAATTATTAAAGAATATGAAGAAGCGAAAAAAGAAATTCTTAAATCTTATTTTTAAAAGTATAAACGATTACAAAGAACAATATTAAAATAGATGATAAAATTCGAAAGGTTTAAATTAGAAAATGGATTAAGGGTGATTGTACATCAAGATAAGTCAACTCCATTGGCGTGTATTAATATACTTTATGATGTGGGTTCACGCGATGAAAGTCCTGAACAAACTGGATTTGCTCACCTTTTCGAACATCTCATGTTTGGAGGAAGTATTAATGTTGCTAACTATGATGAACCATTGCAACGTGTAGGAGGAGAAAATAATGCTTTTACGACAAATGATATTACCAATTATTATTTAACATTACCTGCCGAGAATTTGGAAACTGGTTTTTGGATCGAGAGTGATCGTATGTTAAGCTTGGCTTTTTCCGAAAAAAGTTTGGAAGTCCAAAGAAACGTGGTGATAGAAGAATTCAAACAGCGTTATCTAAATCAACCTTATGGTGATGTTTGGCTACTCTTACGTCCACTAGCCTATAAAGTTCATCCCTATAAATGGGATACCATAGGAAAAGAAATTTCGCACATTGAAAATGCGAAAATAGAAGATGTGAAAAACTTTTTCAATCGATTCTACAATCCTCAAAATGCTATCGTGGTGGTAGCTGGAGATGTGGAATTCAAAAATGTTAAACTCCTAGTGGAGAAATGGTTCTGTTCTATTCCGACAGGGAGTTTTGTAAAAAGGAATCTACCAATAGAGCCACCTCAAAACGAATCTCGAAGTTTGACGGTTGAACGAGATGTGCCACAAGACGCTATATATAAGGTATATCACATGTGTTCACGATTCGATAATGAATATTACACAGTTGATTTGCTGTCTGATATTTTATCTCAAGGAAATTCTTCACGATTACACAATGAATTAATAAAAAAGAAAAAGTTATTTAGTGAAATCAACGCCTATGTGATGGGCGACTTTGACAAAGGTTTATTTGTTGTTGCAGGCAAATTGACGAAAGGCGTTAGTATGGAACAAGCAGATGAAGCAATTGTTTCAATTCTTGATAAATTTAAACAAGAATTGGTCTTGGATGACGAACTTACCAAGGTTAAGAACAAAAGTGAATCTACTCATTTGTTCGGAGAGGTTGATATTTTGAATAAGGCAACAAATTTAGCTATTGCGGAACTAATGGGTGATGCGGAGCTTGTGAACAGAGAAACTGAAAAGTATCTTCAAGTAACCGCTCTTGAAATAAAGGAGCAAGCGAATGTCATATTCAAAAAAGAGAACTGCTCAACTCTTTATTATAAAGCAAAAGTTTAAGCACATCCTATTACCACAAATAAAAAAGTCCCGCTAATTGCAGGACTTTTTTATTGAAACAAATTAATTCTTATTTGTTAACAGTTTTTGCTAAGTCAGCACCAGCTTTAAATTTAGCAACTTTTTTTGCTGAAATTTTAATAGCTTTTCCTGTTTGAGGGTTACGACCTGTTCTTGCAGCTCTTTTAGAAACTGAGAAAGATCCAAATCCTACTAACGCAACTCTGTCACCTTTTTTAAGTGATTTTGTTGTAGCGTTAACGAATGCATCTAATGCTCTTGTAGCATCAGCTTTTGTTAATTTTGCTTCTGAAGCGATTGCTTCAACTAATTCTGCTTTGTTCATTTTTTTTTATTTTTATTAGTTAATAATTGATTATCGACAGCAAATGTAAGTAGAATTCATATACAATGGTACGTTCAGAGGCAAAAAAATGCAAAATTGTTGATAAGTCGATGTTTTGTTAATAACTCGCTCTGTAACTCTACCTATCAAAAGGTTTGGTATTATATTTGTAGTGTACCTGCTTTCGTTGCACTAATTCAACTCTTCTTGTTCTTGTACATCCATCTATTAGTGTTATACAATTTTGAAAAATTCAATCGTTAACATTCTTTGTTTTCCATTCGTTATTCACTGAAAAACCTCTCAAAAATTCACTTGTAGCCATACGTTTCTTTCCAGACAATTGTAAATCTTTGATATATAGGTATCCTCCTAAAACAGATATCTTGAGATAAGTTTTCGAATCAGTCTTAATTCTACCTATTGGCAGTTCGTGGTGCTTACTCTCTAACTCTGTTTTGAATACCTTTAATGGAAATTCTTCATTTTTAGGACTTATTAATATAGTGTAAGCAGTTGGATAAGGACTTAATCCTCGAACAAAATTATGAATTTGAGATGGTGAATGCTGCCAGTTAATTTGGCAATCTTTCCTGAAAATCTTTGGTGCAAATTTTATTTGCTGGTTTTCGGGCATCAAACATGATTGATTAATCTGAGGGTAGATGTTTGTTTCAATTGATTCTACTGTTTTCAATATTAGCTGAGCACCTTTATGCATTAGTTTGTCATGAACTAATTCGGCATCATCATTTGGTTCAATCGCAATCTTTTCCTGATAAATGATTTTACCTGTATCTATTTCTTGTTGTAAAAAGAAAGTGGTAACACCTGTTTCTTTTTCTCCATTTATAATAGCCCAATTTATGGGAGCTGCTCCCCTATAGTTGGGAAGCAATGATCCATGCAAATTGATTGTTCCTTTGGGTGGCATGTTCCAAACTACTTCTGGCAACATTCTAAAGGCGACAACTATTTGAAGGTCGGCATGGAGTTCTCGTAATTGAGTAAGAAAGTTTTCATCTTTAAATTTATCTGGTTGAAGAATATTTAATCCATTTTCTAATGCATACTTTTTTACAGCCGACTGCTGAATTTGTTGTCCCCTTCCTGCTGGTTTATCAGGTGAAGTAATCACTGCCACAACGTTCTTATTGTTTTTTATAAGTAGATCCAACGATTGTACTGCAAAATCAGGGGTTCCCATAAATATTATTCTCATATTCTTCTGTACTGCTGTCTAAGTAATGAATTTACTTCACAAATATATGTGATAATTGTATAGGGTCAAGAATTAAACAATTTTTGATTTCAATTGTATAATTTAACAATTGAGTGATTCAAATCACTTTTGGGTATCAATTTATTAAATATCTTTGTTTTCGAATTAAGAGCATAAGTTTTTTATTAGCATGAAGAAATTGAAATGTGTATTATTGATCGATGACAATTCAGGAGACAACCGTTTGCACAAGATTTTGATTGAAGAAATGAAAATTGCAAATCAAATTCACTCGGTGGAAAACGGTGCTGATGCATTGGCATTTATTAAGGACTCAAGTAAGACATTACCTGATTTGATTTTTCTTGATATTAATATGCCAGAAATGAATGGTTGGGATTTTTTGGCTGAATACAAAAAACTTGATCGAGTGAAAAAGGCAAACATTGTATTAATCGTGCTTTCAGGCATTTCGAATCCTGATGCAATTAATAAAGCTCCTGAAATAAGCCAGATTTCTAATTTCGAATTGAAACCCCTTACTAAACGTGTGCTTAATGACATTATTCGTAACTACTTTTAACCTCATTTCTATTTCGTAGCCTTTTAATAATAGATTCATTTGACTCTTTCAATCACGTTTTCTTTATTTACTAACTATCTGTGTTGCTAAGCCACACATTAAATGATTTCTTTGATCAATTATTAAATAAATAATAATTCTTAAATGATTACTATTAATTGTTGTTTGAATTGAAAATCAAGAATGATTTATTTTATTATTGTTGCCAATGAGTTTATTATTATTTTTGTCGACCTAAAATGCAAACCAATGTTTTGTTTAACATTAATTTTACTAAGCAAACACAATAGGTTTGTTTGTTTTTCGTTAGAGTATATAAAAATGAAATTATGATTTTTGGCAAAGAAATATGGATAAAGAGTGGTTTCGGTAAATTGATCCTACTTATATTTATATTCCTATTGGATGTCCTACCAGTATTGGCCCAATTCAGTTATAAGATTGAAGGTGTTGTGAAAGAGAATGAAAAAGGACTAGGAGGTGTAATACTAACTCTCTCGAATGACGAATCGGGACAAGAAAAAGTGGCGACTACCAATTCTTCGGGCTCGTTTTCGTTTAGTTTAAAGCCAAATGAAGAATACTCGCTAACCGCAACAAGAACAGGATATGTAAAAGTGAAGTTATTGTATTCTACTATTGGTTTTTCTGACGAAGAAGAAAAAGATTTTAAAGGAGTTTCGAAACCAGAGATTGAACTTTTCAAACTTCCTGCTGATACAATTCTGGCAGCAAAGATGAACGAAGCTTTTGAGAGTCCATTGATGAGCTATTTTTACAGCTCGGGTAAAACAGAATTAACTTCGGATGACGATATAAGCTCAAGTATGCGCTTGGAGTTTTTGAAATATCAAAAGATGGCTGACCAACTAAACAATAATGGTGCATTGACGGAATCAAAATATAAAGCTGCCATTTCGAAAGGGGACAAGGCACTTGTTGGTAAGAACTATGACCAAGCAAAAGCTGGATATAGTGAAGCTTTGGTTATCAAACCAGAGGATGCCTTGGCAAAGTCGAAACTAGCCGATGTATCGAAAGCTATGCTTGATGAAGCCGAGAAAGAAAAGCTTTCGAATGAGAAAGCAATGGCTGAATCGGCAGAAAAGGATAGGCTAGCTAAAGAAAAGGCGATTGCAGATGCTGCTGCTTTGGCAGAGAAACAAAGAATTGCAGCGGCTTATGAAGCGGAGAAAAAGAGACTTGCACAACAAAAGGCAGAGGCTGATGCGGCTGATCTTGCCGAAAAGCAACGAATAGCTGCTGCAGAAAAGGCGGAAGCAGATAGATTGGCAAAAGAAAAAGCTGCCGCAACAGCTGCTGACCTAGCCGAAAAGCAACGAATAGCTGCTGCTGAAAAAGCAGAAGCAGAAAGACTTGCAAAAGAAAAAGCAGACGCGACTGCCGCAGAATTGGCCGAAAAGCAACGAATAGCTGCTGTAGAAAAAGCGGAAACGGATAGAATAGCAAAAGAAAAAGCAGATGCAATAGCTACTGAGCTTGCAGAAAAACAAAGGATAGCTGCTGCAGAAAAAGCAGAAACATTAAGAATAGCAAACGAAAAGGCTGCTGCAGAAGCCCTAGAACGAGAAAAGATAGCAAAAGAAAAAGCGATAGCTGATGCTGCTGAAAAAGAAAGAAGGGAGAAACAAAAGATAGAAGAAGAAAAGGAAAGAGCTATAGCTGCTGCTGAAGAGAAGGCACGTTTAGAAAATGAACGATTGGTTAGTGCACTCGAAGAAAAATACAAAACATATATTGATAGGGGTGATTCGGCTATCAATGAACAAGATTACGATGCTGCGAAAATAGCGTTTAATGAGGCACTCAAGGTAAAGGAGAATGAACTCTATCCAAAGAAAAGAATAGCTGATACGGAGACATTGAAACTAAAAGATGATCAAAATAAAAACGAGTTGGCTAAAAAATATGCTAAGGGAGTAACCGAAGAAATAGTAACAGAGAATAATATTAAAGTTACCAGACGTATTGTTGTTACTGGAAACAAAGGAGTGCTGTATACCAAACGTGAAACCAATTTCGGCTCAGTTTTTTATTTCAAAGATGGTGTAGCAATATCCGAGAAGGAGTTTACGCGCGACACTTCCGTTAAGAAGTAAAACACTTAAAAGTTTTATAATTTCTCCATTAATAATTTATAAAGTCTTACCATCGAATCAATATCAGATTTGAATACCTTTTCGTTTGGTGAATGTACATTGTCTTCGGGAGCACCTACGAAGCACCAATCCCATGGATTAGACGACATTTGTAATTCTTTTGCATCACTTCCTCCACTGCCTTCTACTTCCATTTGATAAGGGATTTTCGATTTGTTTGCAATGTCGAGAATTCTATTGATGTAAGACTTTCGAGGAACTAAGCTATCGCGTAACGACACTACCACACCTTTTCCATGAGGAACACCTTCTGTAACCCAAGTGATGTCAGATATAAGAGCTTGCTTTACTTTATATTTATCGTAAATAAACTTTTGAAGGTAGGAGACCGAGCCTCCACCGTGTTCTTCCCAACAAGAAAATACAATAATTCCATCTTTGAGTGTTTCCGCAAGTTTTAGAGCATTCCAAACACCCAAACGATTGTCCATATAACAGCATTGCACATAATCTTTTGTTTCGCGCCATTCTGGTTTAAAAGTAAGTTCGGTGCCTCTTGCCAATTCGCGTTTGTATTTATAGGTGATTGCATTTTCTTTGTCAACACTAAGTGTACAATCAATAAGTCCTTTCTCGTCTGCACCCACCAAATGAAATCCATCAACAGTTCGTGGTCCGCCAATTTTTACCAATTGTTTTCCGTATCGAACCGTAAATCCAATGCTGTCGATATGAGCAAATACAGCAGTGCGTGGTTTGCCAAACACCATAACAATACAGTCTTGAAAGCCTTCGCCCGAAAACACTTTTGGTTTGTGTTTCCATTTCTTTTTATTCTTGTCGATATACTTCAATAAAAAATTGGTCATTGCTACCTCATTGCCCGATGGAGCATGAATGGCGCACATTTCTTGTAATAGTTTCATTTTATTTATTTTTTATGATTGCAAATCTACATTTATTAACCGTTGACTTACAAATTTGTATTCGAATTAATGTATTTAATACTCAGGTTATTTATTTTCGAAAATAATTCTTGTATTCGGATGGCCTCGTTTTTACGAACTGAAAACACGAGGCAACAATTCAGTTGGAGCTGTTGCGATTTTATTTCCAAATGCTCATCCTTTATCAGTTTCATCACATCGTTCATTTGTAAATACTCGAATTTTATTTCGTAAAGTTCTTTCACGATTTTTTCGATAATGGTGGCATTGTTTAGCGCATCCGCAGCGGCTAGTTTATATGCATTTATCAAACCACTCACGCCAAGCAAAGTGCCACCAAAATACCTAACTACCACAATTAATATATCTGATAAATCTTTCGATTGTATTTGTCCTAGGATGGGTTTGCCTGCTGTATTCGATGGTTCGCCATCGTCATTAGAACGAACGGTGAGCTTGTCGGCACCCAAGCGATACGCATAACAATGGTGGCGCGCGCTATGATGCTCTTTTCGTAATTGTGTTAAATGAGATTTTATTTCCATTTCGTTGTTCACCGGAAAAGCATACGAAATAAATTTACTTCCCTTGTCTTTAAAAAGCCCTTCGCACGGATGAGCGATTGATAAAAATGAATCTTCGAACAACATTTTACAAAACTAATAAATTGCTCAATAGTGGTTGGTAGAAGCAAACAAAATATTATAGGCGAGAAACATTTGAATGTTTAATTTGTTTTTGACTTTTTTTCCATCTACTTTAGCAGAATATTTCCAATTAGAATGCTCTCAACCTACATCGATATCGAGTACAAGTCGCAGTTATTAGTAATGGCTTCAAAACTTAACAGCGTTGAATCTGTTGATTTATTGTTACGAAAAGTGCAATTGGAATATCAAATTTCGGACGAACTATTGCATGATATATGGGTGGTGCTTAACGAGGCAGTGACTAATGCCATAAAATATGGCAATAAGTTAGATAGTAATAAAAAAGTGAGATTGTCGTTTGATGTCGTAGACGAAAAGAATTTGTGTTTTAAGGTACAAGACGAAGGCGAGGGCTTTCGACTAGAAGATGTTCCTGACCCTACTTCGCCCGAACGGATTCACGAAGCTAATGGAAGGGGAATATATTTAATGAAAAAACTTGCTACAAAGCTTGAATATTTGAACAACGGGAATACCGTTTGTGTGTATTTTGCCATCAGCTAATTTGCTTACCGGAATAGACAAAAGATTCAAATCCTAACCATATACTTATATATATAAGTATACCCGAAAAGTCTTCACCTTAAATCGACTTGCCCCAAAAAGAATAAAGTTTGGTCACAATTTATTTTTGCCAGACGTTTGTTCTCCAACTCTTCTTTTTGTTTTCGCGAAGATTGGCAAACAAGCATGTTCTTTCAAAAAATAAGCTTGGCGAACTAGTCATGAATGAATTCTTATTCGCCAAAGGCAAAATCGAACTTGAATGGAACCGATTCGAACTCGAATAAAACCGATTCGAACTCGAATGGAACCGATTCGAACTCGAATGAAACCAATTCGAACTCGAATGAAACCAATTCGAACTCGAA
>JBAXQU010000102.1:0-11338 GCA_037131555.1 Bacteroidota bacterium | reverse complement strand
CTAATTTGTAAAGTGCCAATTCCGCGTGGAATTACCCAAAACCTAATTTGTAAAGCGTCAATTCCGCGTGGAATTACCCAAAACCTAATTAGAAAACGACCAATTCCGCAAAGAATTGACTAAAACCTAATTTGTAAAGCGTCAATTCCGCGTGGAATTACCCAAAACCTAATTTGTAAACCGTCAATTCCGCACGGAATTAGCCAAAACCTAATTTGTAAACAACCCCAAAAGGGAATTTTTGGATATACATATATATGTATAGTTTAGAGATGTAAAAATTGATGTATATTTGGTGTTTGGAAAATGAAATTGAATACACACAATTAATAATAATGAGATGAAAAGAATTATTTTGCTAGTAATTTTCACTGCACAATTTTTAAATGCACTTGCACAAAATTGGTTACCTACAGGTAATGGCACCAATAATGGTTTTAACGGTGGGGTTAACCTTCAAACCTACAATGGAAAATTAATTGCAGGTGGAGCATTCTCTCAAGCTGGAACAGCGGCTGCACACGGTGTGGCAATGTGGTATGGAACTGATTGGAGTATTGTAGACAGTTCAATGAATAATTTCTTCGCGGTAAGACCTTTAATTATTTTTCAAGGACAATTGTATGGATTTGTTTCTCCAATTAATAACACACCTGGTTATATAATACGACTTGACAGTAGTTTTAAATGGCACATTGTTCCAAATTCCAATTTCGCTTATCAAACTCATACTGGTTACATCAATTCAGCTTGCGTTTATAATAATGAATTATATATTGGTGGATACTTTGACACTATTGGAAATATCTATGCAAATCATGTTGCCAAATGGGATGGAGCTGCTTGGACACAAGTAGGAACAGGTATAAATAATGAATATGTTAACGGAATGATAGTGTATAATAATGAATTATATATTGGCGGTGCATTTACAGAAGCAGGAGGAATTACTGTAAATGACCTTACAAAATGGAATGGTAGTGTCTTTAGTGATGTTGGAGGTGGGCTTACAGGTGCAAGTTATTGGGCTTTTCGTGCTTTTGAGATTTATAATAATGAACTTTATATCGGTGGCGACCTTGACTTTGCAGGCGGTGTACCAATGGCGCATATTACAAGGTGGAACGGTAGTAGCTTTGATAGTGTATGTGGAGGATTTGGGTCTGCAGGTTCTCCCGAAGCAATGAAAGTTTTTGGAAATAAACTCTATTTAGGAGGATATTTTAGTTCTGGTGTATTTCACAATCAAGCATGCACTTGGGACGGAGTAAATTTTGATAGTTTAGGAATTGGTTTAAATGCTGGTCCAACAGGTTTTGAAATTTATAACTGCCAATTGTATGCAGGAGGTAGATTTAATGGAACTGGGCTTCCAAATGGTGTAGCAGTGCTAGACACTTTAAATTGCTCTACTGGTGTTAATGAAATCCATAAACTTGATTATTCTATTTCAATTGCACCCAACCCCTTCACCTCACAAACCACCCTTCGCTTCGGTGAAGAACAAACCAACACCACTGTAGTATTAACCAACCTACTTGGCCAAGAAATAAAAACCATACCCCTTGTACACACCCAACAACTAATAATAGACAAAGGCGAAATGAAACCAGGTGTTTATTTCGTACAAACCATTGACGATGCCAAGCGAATTTGCAATAAGAAAATGGTGGTGGAGTAAATGAAATAGATAAGAATAAAAAAACTGTTTTTTCACTTTAGCCTCTTTGTGCCTCAGTAGCAATTAATAATGGTTAAGGTATTCTATAAAAACTTTATCTTTGTAAGCACATTAACGAATACAATACGACTAATAATGCGTGATGAAAAAGCCGATAAAACAAAAGAAACAAATTCGAATTTAGAAGAGCCATCAGTAGTGTATGGTAAAAAACGAATTGTTTTTAGTACTGTTGAAACGCAAAGCGATATTCAATTAGAATACGCTATAGGTATAACTCCAATCGAACGATTGAAATTGATGCGTAAACTAAATGATTATGCTTATAAAAATCATACTCCCGAAAAAATATTAACTCATCCCGCTAAAATAATCTTCACTTCGTATGAATATATTCCAGGAGGAACACACTGAAATACTGAAAGTATTAAACAAGCATGGTGTTAACTTTATTCTTATAGGTGGAGTAGCGGTCAATTATTATGGATTCAGCCGTCCTACAGGAGATTTGGATGTATGGCTTCAACCATCAGAAGAAAACAAAAAGAAACTGATACCTGCGTTAATTGAACTCGAAATTGTAGAAGAAGATATTAAAACCATTAATTCCACTGACTTTAGCGAAGCAGTCGTTTTTCATATCGGAACCACACCACCATTCGTTATCGACTTCCTCACAAAAATAGTGGGAGTAAATTGGGAAGAAGCATGGGCAATGAAAGCAGAAGAAACCATTGAAGGCATTGCCGTTTCATTTTTACATTTGAATCATTTAAAAGTGAATAAACTCATTTCAGGTCGGCCAAAAGACCATGAAGACATTCGGCAATTGATTCGCATTGAAGAATTGCGAAAGAAATAAAAAAAGTACCCATGCGCAAAATAAACAATTAATAATAATGAGATGAAAAGAATAGTACTTGTAATTCTATTTCTTGTTTGCATTTTTAAATCAAATGCCCAAACACAAGTGTATCATGCGTTTCCCGACTCAAATGCGATTTGGTGCGAAAGATGGGCTTGGTTTGATGGTACATGTGATAATAATTATGATCGTTTTATACAATTAGTAAGAGGTGATACCTCAATTGGAGGACATGTATATCACAAAACGTTTACTTTCAACGGAGACTTCCATTCTAGTTTGTGTGGAGGTACCGGTTTTTTAAATTCTACAAGTATTGGTATTGGTTATCGTCAAGACATACCAAACAAACGAATATACACATGTTGTCCCGACACCTTAGCTTATAATTTCAATTTATCCTTAAACGATACACTGCCAGGAACTTTCAATTATTCAAGCTCAAATGATCGCAACTATATTAGTTCAATTGATTCTGTTTTGATGGACAATAGTTATAGAAAAGAATACTGGATAAGTATGGTTGGTGGACATTCCGTTTCAGACAGTAATTATGTCGCATTGATAGAAGGTGTAGGTAGCACGTTTGGTTTGTTCGCACCATTAATCCCTAATTTCGAAAGTTATTCTACATTATTGAACTTCACCCAAAACGATACTATTCCAACTTACAACCCTTGTGGATTTATGTTTTATACTGGCATCAATGAAACAAAAAGCGAGAATAACAAAATCACCCTCTCCCCCAACCCCTTCACCTCACAAACCACTCTTAGCTTTAGTGAACAACAAACCAACACCACTGTAATAATAACCAACCTACTTGGCGAAGAAATAAAAACAATACCCCATGTACACACCAAACAACTATTAATAGATAAAGGCGAAATGAAACCGGGTATTTATTTCGTACAAACCATTGACGATGCCAAGAGGATTTGCAATAAGAAAATGGTGGTGGAGTAAATGATATAGATAAGAATGAAAAAACACTTTTACATACTCTTGTTTTGGTTTAGTTGTTACACACAAGTTAATGCCCAATGCAATTTAGTTCCAAATCCAAGTTTCGAGATTGATACCAATTGTTTTAATGGAGGCCTTGGCATCGAAAATGGAGAGGTATTACCTTGGAACACCCCCACCAACACCACCCCTGATATGTGGCAAACATGTGCCAATGGTGTGATGGGAAATCCTGTACCGTTAACGTATTTCGGTTATCAACAAACGCATTCAGGAAATAACTTTGCAGGAATAGCAACTTTTATCCCCTCTACTCCTAACTTTAGAGAATATCTCCAAGTGCAATTAGATAGCGCCTTGGTTCTCAACCGAGCGTATTGTGTTAGCTTTTATGTCAATCTTCCAAATATAGGCGGACTTGCCACTAATAATATGGGATTATATTTTTCGGATACGTATACATTAATGAATTTTGATGTTTTGCCTTTCATTCCGCAAATCAATTATACATCGATAATCACTGATACCATGAACTGGACCGAAATATCGGGAACATATATTGCACACGGTGGCGAACAATATATCATACTCGGTAATTTTTATGCCGATTCATTAACCGATACCATTGGTTTCCAAACAATCGTTGCCTCGAATAATCGTTTCGGATATTATTTTGTTGACGATGTCGATGTTCATCCTTGTGCTTGTAATGTTGGAGTAAAAGAAGAAACCGAAAGTAAAAGTATCACCCTCTCCCCCAACCCCTTCACCTCACAAACCACTCTTAGCTTTGGTGAACAACAAACCAACACCACTGTAATAATAACCAACCTACTTGGCGAAGAAATAAAAACAATACCCTGTATGCACACCAAACAACTAGTAATAGACAAAGGCGAAATGAAATCGGGTATTTATTTCGTACAAACCATTGACGATGCCAAGAGGATTAGCAATAAGAAAATGGTAGTGGAGTAGGTTCTGCACAAGTGTTAAGTAACTAATTGTTTCATGTTTTCTAATTCGTCAACCTTCAAACCAAATAACCAGAAGAAATCCTTTACCATGGACAAATTTAAAATGATGTTTAGTAAAACCCTCATTATTGTTTTTTGTTTGAATACTATTACTTTTTTCGAATAAATATCTAAATAAAAGTAACTTTTATAAACTTTTAGCGTATACTCAACGTTATAAATCAACTTTTATTAACAATAAAACTTTCATAAAATAATATGAAGCATTTATCTATTTGCATTATCTTTGTGAGGTTAATTTTATAATTAATACATGCTAAACCATTACTCATCCTATTTAAAGAACATCCTTGCTTTGATGTTCTTTATTTTTGCTCATCATTTATCGTCACAAACTTTAAATGCGTATGCAAAAGTTACAGCTATTAATGGTACTTCCACAGTGTTAACATTATCTAATTACATTAATACAGCGCATAGTTTTGCCGATGGCGAACAGATAATTGTGATGCAAATGCAAGATAACATTTTGAATAATACCTCTAATACCAACGGTTTTGGAACTTTAACAGCAGGTGGATTAAGCGCTGGTAAGTTTGAAATGGCAACTATAAGTTCGCATACAGGTGGTGCTTCTTTCACTACAATTACACTCGCTAGTGCTTTATCAAATACTTATAACATCAATGCAAATTCAAGTGTACAAATTATCAGTTTTCAACTGCTGGGTGCCACTTACACCACTCCTTCGGCAATTACAGCCCTCAACTGGAATGGCAATGTGGGAGGAGTAATCGCCTTGCAAGTTACAGGTGCATTAACATTAACCAATAATATTAGTGCCAATGGTGCAGGATTCAGAGGAGGTTCCGTTTCGGTAAATTATTATCCAGGAGGAACAACGTGTGACACCGTGGCAAATACATGGATAAGCGGATCGAATAACAGAGGAGAAAAAGGAGAAAGTGTTTTTTTAAGAACACTTGCAGCACAAAGATATGGAAAAGCACCAATTCTTAATGGTGGCGGTGGTGGAGTAAACATTAATACTGGCGGTGGCGGTGGCGCTAATTATACTGCCGGAGGAAATAGCGGACCCGGATGGAATGGTTCGGCTGGTGGATGCCCTTCGGGAGGGCAAGGAAGAGGAGGACTAGATTTAAGTTCGTTAGTTTCGGCCACACGCGTATTTATGGGCGGTGGTGGCGGTGGCGGACAACAAAATGATGGAGTAGGCACCAGCGAAGGTAATGGTGGAGGAATTGTTTTGATTGAAGCTGGTTCAATAGTTACTTCAGGTTCGTGTGGAGGATTAAGCATCTCAGCAAATGGGACAACACCGTCTGCTTCAGGAAACGATGGAAATGGTGGTGGTGGAGGTGCTGGTAGTATTGTTCTTCAAGTAGGCTCTTATTCTATTGCCGCAGGATGTGCACTTTCCATCACTGCTAATGGAGGCAGTGGTGGTAACGTGGGCGATGCTGCTACCCATGCAGGCGGTGGTGGTGGTGGTGCTGGTGTTATTGTTTTTTCGGGTACTCAACCCAGTGCCCCGGTAACCGCCTCAACTTCACCTGGTGTAGGTGGGTACAATAATAGCGGGCATACATCTCAGGCTTCGTCTGGTGTAGCAGGCAGCGGACTTTTTGTGGGCAATGCCACTCCGCTTCCTATTGAACTTACTTCTTTTACAGGCCATTCGGAGGGAGTAATCAATAAATTGGAATGGATTACCATGTCGGAACTTAACAATAATTTCTTTACGCTCGAACATTCTAAAGATGCAGTTAATTTTTCAGCTTTCACTACTCTAAAAGGTGCAGGTAACAGCATTTCCACTATTTATTATTCAACTTATGATTATGAACCCTTTGACGGAATAACCTATTATCGTCTGAAACAAACTGATTACGATGGTAACTTTACTTATTCAGATATTATATATATTGAAAATGGATTGGATAAAATAACTGTCGAAAATACTTATCCTAATCCAACAAATTCAATCTTAAATGTCGATTTTTACACTCCATTAGAAGGGAATATTTCAATCGACATTCTTGCTTATAATGGTCAATTGGTTCAGCATGAAACTAAATTCATATCAGTAGGAAATTCTTCAATAAAAACTAATGTTTCAACTCTTTCTAGTGGAATATATTTTGTTAAAGTCATGTTCGACAAAACTTCTTTTTCTTTTTCGACTAAAATTGTTAAAGATTAAGATAGGAGCTTACCAAATCGATAGAATATTTCTTCAAGTTCATTATAAAAGAACTCCACAAGTGACCATCGAACAAATATTAAGTGGCGGATAAGAGGCATAATTTTGGGTTAATAAAGTAAATTCCTTTTCTACTTATTGAAGTTTAAAAGATAACTAACATTTGAAATATATATAGATTAAATGAAATCAACAACATTCACCATTTTAGCCATTACAGCGTCCTTCTGTTTGGGTTTTACATTTAAAACCATCACCACTACGCAAACTGACAATGAACCAACCAAGAAAAGAGTTACAGGCATTGGTGGTATATTTTTTAAATGCAAAGACCCTAAAAAAATGAGAGCATGGTATCAAACACATCTTGGCCTAATTACCAACCAATATGGAACAGTGTTCGAATGGCGTCAAGGTGCCGACACCACCAAAAAGGGATTTACACAATGGTGCCCATTTGCCGAAACTACAAAATATTTTGAACCTTCAACCAAAGACTTCATGATTAACTACCGGGTAGAAAACTTGGAAGCCCTAGTTGACAAACTAAAAAAAGACAGTGTGACGATTACCGACAAAATAGAAAGTGTGGAATACGGAAAGTTTGTTCATATTATCGATGTAGAAGGAAACAAAGTAGAATTATGGGAACCTAACGACATTGAATATGAAAAATTAGGTAAACAACTCGGTAGCAAAACAACCAAATAAATAGTTACTAAGCATAAGTCAACTATTTTAAAAGGAGGAATAAGCTATATTTGTGACAAATATAAAACCAAAGAAATTGAATTATCGATTTAGGTAGAATAATCTATTTAGAATTCTACTCTGATTGCAAAATAAATTATTTTAAAACAGAAATAATTATAGGAGTACAAACAATTTTTATAACAATTTTATGAAACTAAATAACAACAAAATTTTAATCACAGGAGGAGCAAGTGGAATTGGATTGGGACTTACCGAGCGATTTATTAAGGAAAACAATACCGTAATCATTTGCGGAAGACGAGAAGAAAAACTTAAATTAGTTGCTGATAAATATCCGAGTGTTATAACAAAAGTCTGCGATTTAGCTATAGAAGCTGATCGAATGGAACTTTATCAATGGATTTCGGAAAACCATAGCGACTTGAATGTTCTTATAAATAATGCGGGCATTCAAAACTGGATGAATCTTACGGATAGTGAATTTTATAAAAAGACATGCGATGAAATCAATACAAATATTTTGGCTCCTGTACATTTGACAAGTTTATTTGTTAATCTCAAATCGTTAGAAACGATCATAAATGTAACCTCTGCCTTGGCTTTTGTTCCACTTACTAAAGTACCAATATATTGTGCCACAAAATCATTTTTTCATTCCTACACACAATCGTTGAGACATTTATTAAAACCGAGTTCTATTGAAGTAATTGAAATGATACCTCCAGCATTAAATACGGACTTAGGTGGCAAAGGCATACACGATGAATTTCCACCTGTTTCCGATTTCATTGACGCTGTGTTCGAACAAATTAAACAAGGAAAATCTGAATTAACTTTTGGATTAAGCGAGATTATTTCGAAAGCAAATCCTGAAGCAATACAAACAACGTTTAACCGAATGAACCCGCTTTAGTATCAAGTAAAAAAAGCAATACCTCCAATCAATAATACACAAAATAAAGTAGAGAACGAGAAAACAGAATGATGGCAAGATGCAACTAATTGTTAACTTCGCAACATGGAACTAAAAAACATTTCCGAATTTAAGTTAATACCCGAAATAAGCAAAAAACTAACTGCTTTTGGTTTTGTGAAATCCTTTGCCGAAGGCGAAGTGATATTGAGTGAGAATGCATACATAAAAGCTATCCCCATTGTTACTTCGGGGAGCATTCGTGTGATGCGAATGGATGAAGATGGAAGAGAAATTTTACTTTATTATATCAAATCTGGAGAAAGTTGTATCATGTCTTTTTTAGGAGGGCTACACAACGATACTAGCAAAGTAAAAGCCATTGCTGAAGAGGCCACCGAAATTTTATTCATTCCAATTGATAAGGTGTCGACTCTCATCAAAGAATATCCCGAATGGCTCGATTATATCTTTCGATTGTATCATAAACGTTTTGAAGAATTGCTTGAAGTAGTGAATGCCATTGCGTTCAAAAAATTAGACGAACGACTACTCAACTTTATAAAACGAAAAAGTGAAATCAATAATTCCCCAACACTTAGCATCACTCACGAACAAATAGCTCAGGAGCTCGGTACTGCTCGTGTTGTGGTTTCGCGTTTGCTTAAGCAAATGGAAGAACAAGGACTTATTCAACTTGGACGAAATAAAATTACACTTGTGTAACTTTTGTTACAATTTGCTACTTTTTTTAGATTCACCTTTGTGGCATTATTAATCACTTAAATCTAAAAACAATGAAAAAAAACATGGGTACCATTGACAAAGCCGTAAGAATTATTGTAGCTCTTGTCATTGCAGGATTATTTTATGCAAACATTATTTCAGGAACTGTCGCAATAATACTTCTTGTGTTGGCGGGAGTTTTCATCTTAACAAGTTTCATTAGCTTTTGTCCACTTTATATACCTTTTGGTATCTCCACCAGAAAGAAAGAAGATAAATAATCAGAATAAAGACGAAACTAAAATGAGAATGAGAAATTAGTATGCCACAAACTAAAAAAACAAAATTGCTCGATGGTGATTATTGGGACAATCAATACAAGGCCAATACTACCGGATGGGACATGGGTACTGTTTCTCCTCCTTTAAAAAATTACATAGATCAATTAACAGATAAAGACATACGGATACTTATCCCAGGATGTGGCAATACCTACGAAGCTGAATACCTTTTAGAACAAGGGTTTACCAATGTCACGGTAATTGACATAGCCCCTACTCTAGTTGACAAGCTGAAACAAAAATTTAAAAACAATTCATCCATTAAAATCATTCTAATCGACTTCTTTAAACATCAAGGACAATATGATTTGATACTTGAACAGACTTTTTTCTGTGCATTAAATCCTGAATTGAGAAAAGACTATGTTGATAAAATGTATACATTATTATCATCATCAGGGAAATTAGTTGGTCTTTTGTTTGGGGTTGAGTTCGAAAAAGCAGGACCTCCTTTTGGTGGAAATAAAAACAATTACGAAATTCTTTTTCAACCTTTGTTTCGGTTCATCACCTTCGAAACCTGCATCAATTCGCATCCAAAGAGAGCTAATTCAGAATTATTTATAATTCTAAAGAAAAAATAATTCGTTTTGTAACAAAAGTAACTCTCCACGTTCGTTCAATTATATAATTTTGCACCGTGAAATAATTTAAACTATAAACTACTTAAAAAAACAGAAAAATGAATATTGAAGAATTAATAAAACAAAAAAAAGGTACAATAGTAGATGTTCGTACCCCATCAGAATTTATGGGAGGAAACGTAGCTGGCTCAATAAATATTCCATTGCAAGAACTCGGTAATAGACTGAAGGAACTAAAAGAACTAAAAGCACCATTAATACTTTGTTGTGCATCAGGAGGAAGAAGTGGAATGGCCACTGAAATGCTTTCACACGAAAACATAGAATGCTACAATGCGGGGTCTTGGTTAGATGTAAATTATTATCAATCTTTATAAAGAATGTTACAAGCAATAAAAAACATGTTCGGTTTAGGTGCTAAAGTAGATTTAGGACAACTCGCAAGAGAAGGTGCAATCATTCTTGATGTTCGCACAAAAGGCGAATACGCAGGAGGACACATTAAAGGGTCAATTAATATTTCGTTAGATCAATTAAATGCAAACTTAAGTAAATTGAAAGACAAAAACAAAACAATAATCACTTGTTGTGCATCTGGCATGCGAAGTGCTTCTGCAAAGAGCATTCTAAAATCGAATGGCTATTCCAATGTTCACAACGGTGGAGGATGGTTGAGTCTTCAAAACAAACTGAGATGATTAAACATACGTTATTTACTCGTCCCGATTGTTCGGGATTTCACTTTTAGGCTATATATTTATTTATCTTAAAATATAAATGACTAAAAATGCGTGATATGTGTTTTTGATTAGCTTGTTACAGCATTTGATTAAGAGATTGAGTTACTTAATCACAAGATTGCATTTCTTGATCAAGAAAACCAAAACCATCATCACAAGATTGTATTTCATGATCAAGAAAACGAAAACCATCATCACAAGATTGCGTTTCTTAATCATGAAAATGAAAACCATCATCAAGAGATTGCATTTCTTAATCACAAGATACAATCTCTTAATCAAGAAAACGAAAACCATCATCACAAGATGCAATCTCTTCATCACAAGATGCAATCTCATGAACAAATGCCAAAAACACATCATTACCACTTATATTCACCTAATTTTCGGTATTGCAAAGAACTTAAAAACTTGCCTCGTCAAGGGTTCAATAACGTGGTGAACAATCATCCTATTTCATCCCTCCTTGGGTTAGCCATTGCAGAAAGGTCTTTTTCGAACAAATCGTAACTATCAAGACTAATTCGTTCATCCTAAAATTATAGAATTCCAAAATTAAAAAAAGCCCCTCACATTTCTGCGAGGGGCTTTTTTTATTTAAGTTTCG
>JBAXQU010000101.1:0-11557 GCA_037131555.1 Bacteroidota bacterium | reverse complement strand
CATTTTGTGCATTTGCTGATCAACAAATAGGCTCGAAGAGTTCATTTTATGTATTTGCTGATGAACAAATAGGCAAATTCAATTTTTTAGGCGAAATTGCCCTTAACATCCTTCCGCCTTTTTCCCTGTCCCGACCCTTCGGGAAGGGCAAAAAACACCACAAGAGATAACTGCGGGATAATTGCGGTGAGACTGCGGTGAGATTGCGGTCAATCTGCGGTCGCTTTTGTTCGTTTTTTAGGTCAAAATTGAAAACAGAATAATTGCCTACTTCAAAATAGTCTTAGTAAATCTTTGTGCCTTCGTGCCTTCGTGGCGAAAAACGCTATTGCCATACTAAATAAGTTAAATCTTTGTAAAAACAAAGTCAAATTACCGTCAAGGCAGCACAAAAGCAGTATGTTCGTTTTATTTTGTTAATTTCGCATCCCTTTTAAAGATAAAAAGAAGAATGGAGAACATCAGAAATTTTTGTATCATCGCTCATATCGACCACGGTAAAAGCACCCTTGCCGATAGGCTTTTGGAATATACCAATACCATCAGCAAACGCGAAATGCAAGCCCAAGTGTTGGACGATATGGATTTGGAAAAGGAACGTGGAATTACCATTAAAAGCCACGCTATTCAGATGGATTATGAGCTCGATGGTAAAAAATATGTCCTCAACCTGATTGATACTCCCGGCCATGTCGATTTTTCGTACGAAGTTTCGCGTTCCATAGCTGCTTGCGAAGGCGCTTTGCTTATTGTTGACGCTGCGCAAGGTATACAAGCTCAAACCATTTCGAACCTTTATCTTGCTTTGGGCAACGATTTGGAGATTATCCCCGTGTTGAATAAAATAGACTTGCCAAGTGCCGAGCCAGAAGCTGTGAAAGACCAAATTGTGGAACTATTAGGTTGCAAACGCGAAGAAATATTAGCCGCTTCGGGCAAAACAGGCGAAGGGGTACATGATATTTTAAAAGCCATTGTTCATCGCATTCCTGCTCCGAAAGGAAATCCCGATGCACCTTTGCAAGCCTTAATCTTCGACTCGGTTTACAATTCGTTTCGAGGAATCATTGCTTATTTTAAGGTAATCAATGGAACCATTAAAAAAGGTGACAAAGTAAAATTTGTGAACACCGCCAAAGAATACAATGCGGATGAGATTGGAGTATTGCGCCTCAAGCAAGAACCTAGAACTTCAGTAAAAACAGGCGATGTAGGTTATATCATTTCAGGAATAAAAGATGCCCGCGAAGTAAAAGTGGGCGATACCATCACCACCGTGCTCAACCCCTGCGAAAGCGGAATACAAGGCTTCGAAGATGTGAAACCAATGGTGTTTGCAGGTATTTATCCGGTAGATACCGAAGATTTTGAAGAGCTTCGTTATTCGATGGAGAAACTACAGTTGAACGATGCCTCACTGACCTGGGAGCCTGAATCATCAGCTGCATTGGGTTTTGGTTTCCGCTGTGGTTTCCTTGGCATGTTGCACATGGAAATCATTCAAGAACGTTTGGAGCGCGAGTTCAACATGACCGTGATAACAACCGTGCCCAACGTTTCGTACCATGCCTACACATCGGCAGGCGAACTGCTAGTGGTCAACAATCCTTCCGACTTGCCCGACCCAAGCCGCCTCGACCGTGTGGAAGAGCCGTATATAAAGGCACAAGTAATTACTAAATCCGAGTTCGTTGGAAACATCATGAAACTCTGTATTGGCAAACGAGGAATATTAACCAATCAGGTTTACCTTACTACCGACCGTGTTGAGTTGATGTTTGATATGCCTTTGGGCGAAATTGTGTTTGATTTTTACGACCGTTTAAAAACCATTTCAAAAGGGTATGCTTCGTTCGATTATCAACCTTTGGATTACCGTGCAAGTTTCCTTGTGAAACTAGATATTCTGCTCAATGCCGAGCCAGTAGATGCTCTTTCATCATTGATACATAGAGATAATGCCTATGAGTTTGGGAAAAAGATGTGCGAAAAATTAAAAGAATTAATTCCTCGTCAACAGTTCGAAATACCCATACAAGCAGCCATAGGAGCAAAAATAATTGCCCGCGAAACCATAAAAGCCATGCGAAAAGACGTAACAGCCAAATGTTATGGTGGTGATATTTCGCGTAAACGTAAATTACTCGAAAAGCAAAAAGAAGGTAAAAAACGGATGCGTTCGGTAGGTAGTGTCGATATTCCTCAATCAGCCTTTATGGCGGTTTTGAAGTTGAACGATTAGGATTACAACTTGCATTCAAATACAAAAGCTGGAATACCTATTTCAAGTTTAACCAACAGGTTGCAATAAATAATTTAATTTCACTGTAACTTTACCGCATACCAATTCGTCATACATTTAGAATTGCGTAAAAAATGCTAGAATGACGGTAGAAGAATTCAACAAGACAGTTGATTTATATGCTGATAATCTTTATCGGTTCATCCTTAAGAATATTAAGGACGAAGAAAAAGCGCGCGACATTGTGCAAGACACTTACGAAAAACTTTGGATGAAAGTTTCGGATGTGGAAAGCACCAATGCAAAAGCATATATGTTTTCTACAGGTTATCGCACCATGCTCGACCTGATACGGAGAGAAAAGAAACAAGGCGACCTAAGCGAAGCAAAACTAAATAGCCTTGGGCACAACAAACAATACAGCGACTTAAAAGAAGTGCTGAATGAAGGATTGAGCAAATTGCCCGAGATACAACGAACCGTTATTTTGTTGAGAGATTATGAAGGCTATAACTATGCTGAAATAGGTGAAATAACAGGACTTACGGAGTCGCAAGTAAAGGTTTATATATTCCGAGCAAGAGGATATTTAAAAGAGTACATAGGCAAAATGGAGAATGTAATATAGATTGAAGTGTAAAAAAAGAATGAACATTAATAAAAACAATTACGAAGCATTTTTCCTCGATTATCACGAAGGAAACCTATCACCCGAACAGGTGGCTGAATTGTTATTGTTTGTGGAGCAACATTCTGAACTGAGAGAAGCATTCGAAAGCTTCGAAAACTTTACCCTCGAAGATTATTCTACCATTCAATTCGAAAATAAATCATCGCTTAAAAAAGAAATATCTGACGACAACCGAGAAGAATATTTTATTCGTGCCGTTGAAAACACCTTAAACACAGCAGAAAAAGAATTACTAACGAATTACCTAAAACAACATCCCCAGTTTTTAGTTGATTACCATTTGTTTCAAAAAACAAAACTAGAAGCAGATGCTTCCATTGTTTTAGAAACAAAAGATACAATGAAAAAAGACCTCGCCCCTTCCTTTACTGAAGGAAATGTGGGCGAGGCACTAATTTCGTTGGTTGAAGGACTATTGACCGAAACAGAACAAGTGAACTTGCAAAGCAAGATAGCCACCAACATAAAATTGCAAAAGGAGCTAAGTTTATATCAACAAACAAAACTAATAGCAGACGCTACCATTCAGTTCGAAAATAAAGAAGCACTTAAACGTAAAGAGAGAAGAGTAATTCCATTGTTTTATTACATGGCTACAGCGGCTGCTGTATTGTTATTGTTTGGTTTATACTTTTTGAACCATTCGAAAACAGAAGAAGAAATTGCTGCTACCAAAACACCAGTTACAAAGCATGTAAAAGTAGCTAGCGCAGTCAAAACGACTGAAAAAACAGAACAATTAACCGCTCCAATGGCGAAAGCAAAAAAGGAGATAAACACAAAAGAGAACAATACACTTGCGAAGCACAATGTGAAAAGTAAGAACCTGAATGCGCCAATTCCTCCTGTTGAAATAACCAAGGAACCAATGGAGCAAAAACCAAATTCAGTTGATGCCTTGGTTAATAATAATGAACCGATGATTAAAAAAGAAGAGCCTGAAGTTCATGTTTCCGAGCCCATATTAAAGCGGACAGAGCCTGCACTTACCAAGCAAGAAACAACTATTGAAAGTCAAAACGATTACCTAACACTGAAAGAAATAGCTGTGGCCAAATTGAAAGAAACCACACTCGATAAAACTTCGTTGGAAGAAGAAAAAAAAGCAGGACGCTTGAAAACCCTCAGCGGTTGGGACTTAGCAAGAGCTGCAGCTAAAGGAATAAACACCCTCACGGGAAGCAATTTGAAATTGAATCCTAAATACAACGACAAAGGTGATGTAACTGCTTATGCTTTTGAAGCAGGTAGCTTTGCCATTACAAGGGGTCGTTAAGTACGCATCGTTTTTACTTCTTGTTGAATTTAGTACTACCTTTGCACCCTAATCATTAATCATAAAAACAACACGATGGACTCATTAGTAAAAAAGCCAATTATATTGTATGCCGAAAGCACACCAAACCCTTCTTCGATGAAGTTTGTTGCCAACATTCTTTTAGTAGAAGATGGTGCAACCGCACAATACCTATCAAAAGAAGAAACCAAGGATGCACCGCTTGCGGCCAAACTATTTGAATTCCCATTTGTAAAAGCTGTTTTTATTGCTTCTAATTTTGTGACTGTATCAAAGATTGATGCTATCCAATGGGAAGACATCACTCTTGAATTGCGGGACTTTATTCGTGTTTACATTAGCGAAGGGAATCCAATAATTACTGCTTTACCCACTACCGAAGTGGCAGTTGACAATACATTCACCGCAAAGAAAGAAGTGTTTACTCAACATGCATCGCCTAGCAACGAAACCGAAGTGAAAATAGTAGAAGTACTAGAGCAATACATCCGTCCAGCTGTGGAAGGCGATGGAGGAAGTATCACATTCAAGAATTTTAATGATGGAGTAGTTACTGTTCAAATGCGCGGAGCATGCAGCGGATGTCCTTCTTCAACGATTACTTTGAAAGCAGGCATCGAAGCATTGCTCAAGAAAATGATACCAGAGGTAAGTTCGGTAGTAGCCGAAGCAATGTAACTAAATTACATTGGCGCACCCGGCACAGAGCCTGATGTATTGGTAGCAGGTGCTTTTGGCAACCAACATCCTTCGTATTTAAAACTTAACTTACTATAATAATCGGTGCTATAAAATGCAACTCTATCGAGGGTTGCATCTACTTCCGACTGATCAAGCCCATCGGCTTCGCGAAGACTCAATACATAAATCCAATTTTCTTTTTTACACATCCACGAGCCATACATCTTGTAATTAATCTCGAGTAAGTCCTGAAAGAACTCATCGGCCTTTTTATCAGGCACGGCACATAATGGGCTCATTACTTGAAAATAAAATTTACTAGGATTGGTTTGGAAATCGAATACATCAATCCATACGGATGCATCTTTTGATTTATACGACCATTGCCCAGGTTTCGCGCCACGCGAAGCTGCTACGTCCACTTTAAGACCACTTAAACTGGTTTCTACTAATACGGATAGTTCTTCTTGATTCATACTAAAAATAATAAAGTTGTTTGACCATGCTAAAATACAAAAAAAACGTTTTGGAAAGAAAGACAAGAAAATATTTTGAAAACTTGTCGTGATGTAACGGAAACTAATTAAATTTACACAAACAAAAAAATCCTATCCCTATGGAAGACGAAAGAGACAAACAACTATGGCGAACAGCTAAGAAACGTGCAGGATTCAAAAGACATCTTGCAACGTACATTATCGTAAATGGCTTTTTATGGGCATTATGGTGGATTACCCAAGGTAGACATGGACATGACGATGGTGGAATGCCTTGGCCTATCTGGAGTACATTGGGTTGGGGTGTTGGTATTGCATTTAGTTATTACGATGCCTACCACGACAATCGCAATGAAGACATCATGCGTGAGTTTCAGAAACTAAAGGACAAAGAGGGAAAATAGAATTTCGATTCCTTGGTTTATTCTTTTTCGGACTAGCAATTAAAACGTGTACACGTATTGTATTGCAGTGGTTCGAGGCGATTCTACTTTGAGTGGTCGTAATGAATAATCAACATTAAATAGATTGGTACATACCAATGAAAGTTTTGTTTTTTTATTCACATTGCACCCAATGCGTGCATCCCAAAGGTTGTATCCTTTGTGTACTTTCCAATAATCAACCACCCGTATGTCATCAATAAAATCAATATTGGCAGTGGTTTCTTCAATGTCCTTAAATGCCTTGTCGATGTTTTGCATCTTGCTGTAATACCTATAACTAAGGCCTAAACTAACGCTATAAATTTTCACTTCGACATCGGCTTTCACCATGTGTTTGAATCGATATTTAAGAATGTTGCCAGTGGTATCCATACTACTATTTCGATAACTAAGTGCTTGGCCTCCGTTTATTTGTGAGGAGTCGTGAGCGTAAATCAATTCGGGGGTGAGGCAAACGGGCTCCACATAGGTATAACCAAGCAAAGCGGTAACACCAAATTTCTTGTTGGTTTCGGGTGTGGCAGCCATCACCGAGAAATCAACTCCTCTTACACGCGACTCGCCAGTGTTGAGAAATTTGAAGCCTACCACAAATGGATTGCGCGAATCCCAAGTGCCAAATAAATATTCAATGGTATTTTCGTAATGTTGATAGAACCCAGCAATATCTATAAACCCAAGGCATTTGCCTATTTTGAATCCTTGTTTTAATCCTACTTCGAAATTGGTACTTGTTTCGGGTTTCAAATCGGGATTGGGATAAACTCCGAACAACCCTGCTTTGGTGGAGATATAACGTTCGGTGATAGTTGGATAACGAAAGCCTTGACCATAACTGGTACGAATGAAAGTAGCTTTGAGCAATTGCAAACTTCCTCCTGCCCTAAATATAGGTGCAACCACGGATTGGAAATCGTTCATCTTAAAATACTCGTACCTGAATCCACCGGAAATATTAATGATTCGCCAAACCTTTTTATCTATTTGTGCATAACCAGAAGCATTCACTATTTTGTTGTCGGGCGAGCCACTCGACTTGTAGAGGTCGGCATGAGAGGTGGAAATATTGCCAACTACTCCACCTGTGAATGTGAAATCGATGTTGCGGAAGATGCGTTGCAGTTGATATTCTCCATAATACATGGTTCCTTTATTCGATTGATTATTGGTGATAACATTATCAGTATGAAAAATACGAGTGACCAAACTATGGCTCACTCCATTGTTGTTGCTGTATTTCACAAAGGGGTCGATGTTGAAAATGGTTTGGTCTTCCATGAACACCGCTCCGGGATAACCTTGGTAAAGCCCTCGTGTATCGTTGTACCAAGCCAATACCATATTGGTTTTGTTCACCATTCCATTGCCATTGATACCAAAGTTGAGCCCAGGGAATTTAGGTGAACGATAACGAAGATTAAAATTCAACCGCCCGCGTTTCTTCATCATGTCCTGATTGGAATAGGTATGAATGGTATCGAAATATTGTTTGGCGAATGCGGGAATAGGAGTTTGTGGAGGCGGTGGACCGATATAACCTTGGTCGACATTGAAGTTTCCACCTATCACAAAGTCGAGGTTCTTTTTAAAAACTTGCGAATGCAGAAAGTTGAGATTGGTAAATATTGGCAGTGCATGGTCGTACCAATCTTGTGTAGACACTTCGGGCTTGCTATACAAACCAACTGAATAATTAATCACTGTTTTGGGTGTGCTTCTGGGGTAAGCCGAACGAATGTTGATGACACCACTCAAGGCATTGCTACCATAAAGCACTGAAGAAGCGCCTTTGATGATTTCGATTTGTTCGATGTTTTCTACAGGTATATAGTTCCATTCGGGTCGTCCTGCATCGCCACTGAGCAAAGGGATTCCGTCAACAACGATGGCTACACGGCTACCTACCCCAAAGGTAAATCCGCTGCCTCCGCGTATTTGAGGGTCATTATCGATGATGGTGAGGCCAGGAACTTGTTCGAGGGCGGTTTCTACACTGGTGGTGTTCTTGCTGTTGATCAATTGTGGTTTCAATACTTCCATGGATACGGTGAGTTCTTCTAATCTCTGATCGAACTTACCTGACGAAACCACCACTGTTTCGAGGAATTTGGAGAGTGGAATGAAGGAAACATTTCTTTCGGTGATGGCATTGCTATTGATATGAACCATGAAGGTATCGTTTACAAAACCAATGTAGGCGCAGTAGAGCTGATGATAACCCGTATCGAGGACGATGGAATAATTGCCATCCATATCGGAAACGGTGCCCCGTAGGTTGGCGCCAATGAGGATGACGTTGGCTCCAGGAAGAAGTTCTTTGGTGGATGCATCGCTTATTTTTCCGCGCAATACTCCTGTTTGCTGTGCTTGTATGGTTGTGCTCAACACAAACGAAAACAGAAGAAGGAATAAAAAGCGTGCGTTCATGGCATTATTAAACAAAAAAAACCCTGAGGATGTTAGTCAGGGTTTTGATGTATAGTAAATGATTTTAGTTAAAAATTAATTTTCCTGATTTGTGGAAAGTGCTGCCTGAAAGGTCGTAAAAGTACAAGCCCGAAGGAAGTTGACCAAGGTTAATGGTGTTGATTTTATTGTTCGATACGTTTTGTTTCGATACCAATTTACCTGTAACATCGTATACCGAAAGGGTAGATTGTTCTTCGTTTTTAATAGAGAAGTCGACTACAATTTTTTTGTCGTAAGCATATACGTTGATGCTTTGCGATGCTGCGCTGGATTCGGTAATGCCAACATGCGAATTGTAAACTACTCCGATATCGTCTAACCATAATTTGCTACCTGTAACGGATGTTAACTGATTGTTGGATGGTGTGGCATTGATTAAAACATATTGAGGAGTAGCCGCAGAAACGTAAACAAAAGGAACGCTGAAGCGGGTCCAAGTGCCAACGTTGGAGGCAGGAGTAAGAAAAAGGGCTGCACCTATTTTGTTGGCCGAAGAATCGGGGTGGTTGCTGTTGGAAGGCGTTTCGGGGTCGTAATAATTGCCAAGGTGCAATACTGCGCGCACTTTGCCTATTTCGTTGGCACCACCTGTGCCGCCTGTGCTGGTAGACTGAGTGTAACGATACCATCCTATTAAACTATCGGGACGACCATCGAAGGCGATTCTGCGAATATCGGTGCCCAAAGCTCCTTCGATGGTGCCAATGTATCCATCTATTTTGTTGATGGTAGGAGCATTGACAATGCCCGAAGTGAGTGCGCCATTAACAGCAGTGCCAAGGGCTGAGCCGGTTTCTAACCTTACGGCATAAGTGCCGGAGTGAACAATGGATGTTTCTTGAAAACAGGTTTGAGGACCAGATGTGGCCCAGCCGGTGCCTGTTTTGTTTGAATTATAAAAAGTAGGTTCGATACTTGTGGTTGCGTTTTCCCAAAGTTCGAAACTTGCATTAGGAAATTGAGGTGTTGGTTGAGCAACAAGGCTAGTGATGGTGGCCGAAATGGTGATAAAAAGAGATGTAATTTTTTTCATTCGATGATATTAAATTTATGAATTAGATGAAGCAAAAGTAGAAAAACTTATGAGATAAGGAAGAAATTGTTTGGGGATTTTTTGATAATACAGCAAAGGGAGGAAGGTTTATAATAAGGCAATAGCGAATAGGCAATAGTTAATAGTTGGTTGCCACGAAGCCAGAAAGACACGAAGGTTAATAGTGAGGCAATAGCGAATAGGAAATAGCGAATAGGCAATGAAGGATTGATTTATTGCCTTTGTTGGTGTGTTCACGAACTAGTTTAATTGGTAATTATTACTTTTTATTCTATAGGTTTGTTGGTGAAAAAACACCAACAAAGGCTGTAAGTGCTAGATGTGGTGGTGAGGACACCACCAACTATGCGGCACAGGCGAAACACGCCTGCGCCAGCGGGAGCCCTAAAGCTTTTACTGAACAATTATTTTCTTATTCGTTACGTTTTTCTGTTCGTCAATAGTCTGCATAAAGTAAATACCTTTACTTTCATTACTCATATCTATTGTCGTGTTACAAACATTTTTAATACCAAATTCGTAATTCTTAATTACCTCCCCCATCACATTCATTATTTTTATGCTTGTTAATTTAACCGCTTTACCTTCAATTTTGAATATTCCTTTGGTTGGGTTGGGATAAAGGGTAATGGATGATATAAAGTTTGTAAGTTGAGTGATTTTGGTATAAGGCGAATTTGCATCTGTTAGCTTCAAAACTACACCACCCATTCCTACTGCATAACCTACTGAAGGGGATGGGAAATGCATCTTTGTTAAACCATTTGAATAAGTGCTGTCCATAATTTGCCATGTATTTCCTCTATCTATGGTTTTAAAAATGATACCATTGTTACTTCCAAAATATTCATAATCATTATACCCTCCCGTGATATATCCAATTGAATCATTTACAAAAACAATGTCATAAAGAGGAAATGGGCAAATAGAATCGGGTGTCGTCCAAGTTAAACCTCCATCATTTGTTTTTGTTACTTTTCCATGAGCGCCAACAGAAAAACCAGAAAGTGAATCAAAGAAAAAACAAGAATATGGATTATAATTCGAAGGTATAGGTAAATCTATCCAATTAGCACCAGCATCAATTGTTTTGGAGATTGACTTGCCATTGAATCCCTGTTGCCCTTGTCCGCTTTGTGAAACATATCCAATTTGTGTATTAACAAAAAAGAACTTAGCTGTTCCCGGAAAATAAGATTCGCCAGTGGAAGAAAATGCATAAGTCCAACTTAAACCTCCATCTATTGTTTTGTATAATATACCCGAGAAAGAAGTAGTGAATCCAATCAGAGAATTAATGAAATAAAAAGCAGAATGGTCGTTCATTGGTGAAATAGTACTATAGAGGTTCCATGTAGCACCCATGTTTGTTGTTTTGTAAATATAGCCGTCTTGTCCACCCGCGAATCCAATAGAATCATTAACAAATTGAATAGACATAAAAGAAATGATTCCAGAAGAAAAACTCCATGTTTGCCCTCCATCCAGCGTTCTTGCTATAACACTCCAAGGTTGTCCTATCTTTTCTCCACAAACAAACCCAGTGTCATTATTAATAAAGTAAACATTCGAAAAACGATAGTTTGAAGAATCAAGAACAGTTTGCCATTGAGCTTCACAAACTTTCGACATTCCGATTATCATCATAAAAATAAAAACGAATTTTTTCATCTGTGTTTAGTTTAACTATTTCTTATCCGGAGGCGTATTCCAATTTTGCATGTTCCATTTAATAAGTTCCATCTCCCCACAAAAATCCCCATACTTTCCAACCCCAAATATACAACAAATTTTAAATCTCCCCCAAAAACACACCTTATATATATGTATGGTTTTACGAATGGCGGGACCCTATACCAAACTCTTTAATCGTTCTATTTCATCCAACTTACCCTGAACTAAAGTGACAAATTACGGGAGTAAATGCCCAATTTTGAAAAGATTAATCGGAAAGCGAAAAAGATTAAACGGAAAGCAAAAAAGATTAAACGGAAGGTGAAAAAGATTAATCGGAATCGAAAAAAGATTAAACGGAAAGCAAAAAAGATTAAACGGAAATCAAAAAAGATTAAACGGAAACGAAAAAAGATTAATCGGAAAGTGAAAAAGATTAAACGGAAAGCGGAAAAGATTAAACGGAAGGTGAAAAAGATTAATCGGAATCGAAAAAAGATTAAACG
>JBAXQU010000100.1:0-11645 GCA_037131555.1 Bacteroidota bacterium | reverse complement strand
ATTCTTCACAAAGTTAATTTTATAATTCGGGACAAAGATATGAGCGGGACTAAGGGGAATGAAGAGGCAGAAGGGTTGATGCACTAAACTCTAAGTACTAAATTCTAAGCACTAAATTCTAAATACTAAATTCTAAGTATTAAATTCTAAGTACTAAATTCTACGTATTAAATACTAAGTACTAAATTCTAAGCACTAAATTCTAAGTACTAAATTCTAAGTACTAAATTCTAAATACTATACTTTAAATAGTAAATAACTTAATTGCTGATGTATGGCAGGTGGGTTATATCTTTCCGAGTACTTTGATGGCTTCTATTTCAAGGTTTTCGCGATGCATTGGGTGAGCAATGTTGATGAGTGCTTTGGCGCGTTGCTTGAGGTTTTTGGCGTATAGGTCGGCAACTCCGTATTCGGTGATAACGAAACGGGTGTGTGCACGGGTGGTAACGACTCCTGCGCCATGTTTGAGGAAGTTGACAATTTTAGATTCGCCTTTGGCAGTGATGGATGGGAGGGCGATGATGGGTTTTCCTCCTTCGGAGAGCATGGCTCCGCGAATGAAGTCCATTTGTCCGCCTACGCCTGAGTATTGTAATAATCCAATGGAATCGGCACATACTTGGCCGAACATGTCGACTTCGATGGCGGAATTGATTGCTGTAACTTTTTGGTTTTGGCGAATGACTGCTGTGTCGTTGACATAGCCAATGTCGAGCATTGCGACTTGTGGGTTGTCGTCAACAAAATCGTAGAGTTTGCGAGTGCCCATTACTAATCCTGAAACGATTTTGCCACGGTGCTTTCGTTTGAATTCGCCTGTTACCACTCCTTTTTCGACAAGTCCCATTAATCCATCGGAAAATAACTCGGTGTGTATTCCTAGTTTTTTGTGATTGGTGAGGCACGCTAAGACACAGTTGGGGATGCCTCCAACGCCCATTTGAAGGGTGGCTCCGTCTTCGATGATGGAGGCAACGTTTTTTCCGATTTGCATTTCGAGTTCGGAAGGTTGTCCGTAATCGACTTCGAAAATGGGGTCGTTGACTTCAACAGCATAATCGATTTTGCTGATGTGTACTACTCCATCGCCATGGGTGCGAGGCATGAGTTTGTTGAATTGAGCGATAACGATTTTGGCTGATTGCATGGCTGCAAGGCTGCAATCAACGGATACACCGAGGGAACAATTGCCGTGCTTATCGGGTGGTGAGAGGTGCATCAATGCTACATCGAGCGGAATGATTCCGTTTCGGAAGACGCGAGGCACTTCGCTATAAAAAATGGGAATGTAATCGGCTATTCCGCTTTGTACGGCTTTGCGTGTGTTGTTGCTTACAAACAAGCAATGGTCTTTGAAACTATTTTGATATAGCGGATTATTGAAACCTGCCTTTCCTTCGATGTGCATGTGGTAAAGGTTAACGTTCTCGAGCTCGGCATGGCGCGCTACCATGGCATCAACTAATTGTTCGGGTGTGGCTACTGCAGAATGTAAGTATACATTATCATTCGATTTAATCACTTTTACGGCCTCTTCGGCACTTACCATTTTCATAGAAACTATTTTATTAAAGGGTTAATTTTTAGCGATGCAAAATAAAGAAATAATAGTGAGCTAATAACTGATAAAAGTCGTGTGATGGACTGATAAAAAGGAAAAATATTAAAATAGCTCGCAAAGAGTTGGTTGGCTTATTATTGCGATATTTGCGAACGAATAGTTGGAAACAGGAAATGAAAGTAGGAAGTAAAAATTACAGAACGATATGGCTAAGTGAAGCCAATGACAAGGTAGTGTGCGCTATTGACCAACGGTATTTGCCGCATGAATTTGTGATAGAAAACATGAGCAGATTGGAAGAAGTTTGCGTGTCGATAAAAGATATGCACATACGAGGTGCTGGATTGATAGGTGCTACAGCGGGTTATGGGATGTATATAGCTACACTAGAAGCTAAGCGCAAAAAGGATGGGGAAGCCTATCTGCAAGAGGCTGCGATGAAACTAAAAGCAACTCGCCCAACGGCTGTGAACTTGGAATGGGCTGTGAAGAGGCAATTGCAGGCCATAGCGAAGGTGAAAACGATAGAAGAAAAAATATATGTGGCTAAGCAAACGGCACAGCTGATAGCTGATGAGGATGCGAACCATTGTAAACAAATAGGCGAACATGGTGTGAAATTGATAGCTGCCATTAGCAAAAAAAAGAAAGGCGAAACGGTGAATATATTGACACATTGCAATGCTGGTTGGCTGGCATTTGTTGATTATGGTTCGGCAACTGCACCTATGTACGAAGCACAAAAAAGAGGGATAAAGATACATGTGTGGGTGGACGAAACACGACCCCGCAATCAAGGAGCAAGCTTGACTGCATGGGAATTATTGCAGCAAGGAGTGCCTCATACGGTGATTGCGGATAATACTGGCGGACATTTGATGCAACACGGAATGGTAGACCTAGTGATAACTGGTGCTGACCGTGTGACGAGTGCAGGTGATGCTGCTAATAAAATAGGTACTTATCTGAAAGCATTAGCCGCCAAGGATAATGATGTGCCGTTTTATGTTGCTTTGCCTTCGTCTACTTTCGACTGGAAAATAAGTGATGGTGTGAAAGAGATAGAAATAGAGGAACGAAATGCTGATGAAGTAAAATACATGCAAGGACGGTGCGATGGGAAAATAAAAACTATCCTAGTAACACCTATGGAAAGTAATGCAGCGAATTACGGATTTGATGTAACTCCAGCTCGGCTCATCACGGGACTTATAACCGAAAGAGGTATAAGCAAGGCGAATAAAAAATCGATACAAGAGTTATTTCCTGAACATAAATAAATGAAAGAAACAGGTGTAATAAAGTTCAATTGCAATTGGATAAAGTCGGAAGCTTTGCCAATGAGTGAATTGAATGAACTGAATACATGGCGCAATAAAATGTATGCGCTTGGATGGATAGGTGTGAATGCTGAAGAAATTGGTTTTGGAAATATTAGTATTCGAAGTAAGAACAATGGATTTATTATCTCGGGTTCGGCTACGGGGAAATTGAAAACCTTGAACAATGAGCATTATACGAAAGTGGTGGAATATGATTTAGAAAAAAATAGTTTGACAGCAGTAGGTCCTATTCTAGCTTCTTCGGAATCGTTGACACACGCTGTTATTTACGAATATGATAAAACGGTGAATGCTATTATTCATATTCACAACTTCGATTTGTGGAAAAAAAACATGAATGAAATGCCAACTACTAAAAAAGAAATAGAATATGGTACACCAGCAATGGCAAACGAAATGATACGATTATTTGATGAAACAGATTTACGAAATAAAAAAGTGTTGGTGATGGCAGGTCATGAAGAAGGAATAATTTCGTTTGGAGAAAATCTGGAAGAAGCAGGAAATCTACTACTAAAACTACTGCAATAATGACTTCGGGAACCAAACCATATAATGACTATAGTTCGTTCATAAAAAGGAAATTCAACCAACGAGTTCAAAAAATTTCGTTGAACACAGGATTCACTTGTCCGAATAGAGATGGAAGCAAAGGGTTAGGAGGATGCACGTATTGCAACAATAATACCTTTAGCCCTGGTTATGGAAAGCATTTCAAGACGGTGAGCGAACAACTCACTGATGGTATTACTTTCTTCTCGAAACTATATACTGCACAAAACTATTTTGCCTATTTTCAATCGTACACGAACACGTATGCACCGATAGAGGAATTAAAAACTATGTATCTTGAGGCCCTTGCCTACCCTAATGTCATTGGATTAGTAATTGGCACTCGCCCTGATTGTATATCAAAAGAAATCATCGATATGCTTTCTACAATTGCGAAAGAAAATTATGTGGCGCTTGAGTTTGGTGTAGAAAGTACATTGGATAGGACTTTGGACAAAATTAACCGTTGCCACACCTTTGAAGAAGTGAAACAAGCCTATGAACTAGCTGCAAACAAAGGACTTCATTTAGGTGCGCATCTTATTCTGAATCTACCAGGAGAAAGTAGGGAAGAAATGCTCAATCATGCAAAAGAATTATCGAAGCTCCCGATTAATACCGTTAAGATTCATCAATTGCAAATAGTGAAACATACGATGATGGCTTTGCAATACAAAGAAACACCAGAGATGTTCAGCTTTATGAATGTTGATGAATATGTTGATCTAGTTGCTGAGTTCGTTTCTCTGCTTCGCCCTGATATTATCATTGAACGCTTCACAAGCGAATCGCCCAAACACTTGCTGATAGCGCCTAATTGGAATGGTATTAAAAACTTTGAAATGGTGGATAAAATAGAAAAACGATTGATTGAAAAAGATTGGTGGCAAGGTAAATTCTACGAATCATAGCTATTTAGACTTCCATTCGGAAACTTACAAAATCTTTGTTGTTTTTACATAATGAATGTTTCGCTCTTTAAGATAATTGAGAATAAAATTAAAGCATGTCTCGTGCTTACCAATTAATTCAGGAGGAAAGACACCTTTTTCCGTAAACAAACCATTCAATACTAAATTTGCCGCTGAGTTAGCAGTGTATCCTGTGTTACGTGCCATGGATGATGTTTGTGTTTCAGCATTGAATTCATCATGCAAATTATACACTACCTCTTCCATCTTTCCATTCTTGTTTTCACCTTTGAGGGTAATGCGCATCACAGTTATTTCTTCTTCTGTTTCACCCAATTTCCACTCTTTAAAAAGTATTTTACTGGTAACATCCAAAGGAGAAATTTCAACACCATTCACTTCAATTTTTTCTTTGTTAAAAAAACCACTTTCTTTTAAGACTCTGACGTACTCGACATGACCAGGATAACGAAGGGTTTTCTCCTTCATGTTCTTAATATGTGGCATGGTGAAAATAATGGAACGCAAGCCATCAGAGTTGAAAGATTCTAAAGTCCCTACTTTGTCGAACTCAAGAAACTCACAATCTGTTAAAGCTTCGCGGGTAATTAAATTTCCATTTTCGATGTAACGTGCAGGACGTGTATATTCTTCAATTACATCAATTGGCGAGAAAGGTGCTTTGTAACAAAATGGCCATTTTTTTACTTTTGGCAAACCGCCAACCAAACATTCAAAGTCAGTTAGTTTTAATAGTTCGTTGTATCGCCCCAAAATAATATTATCCATTCCAGGCGCCACACCACAATCAACAATAGCTGTTACTCCTTTTTCTTTTGCAAGATTATTTAATTCGAGAGAATTCTCTGGGAAGAAAGAAATATCAACCACATTCTTTTCAGCTTGAATGATGGTTCTTAATGTTTCGAAACCAAGAAAACCTGGAACAGCACAAATAACTAGGTCGAAAGATTTAATAACCGATTGCAGATTTTTTTTATCGGTTACATCAAGAAGTAAAACGGAAAGGTCTTGATATTTTACTTTTACATGATTAAGCCTTGAGTGATTTAAATCTGTTAAGGTTACTTTGTTCTGTTTTACTAAATCAATTGCAATGGCACTACCTACCATACCTGCACCTAATACTATAATGTTACTCACTGAATATATTTTTGATGATGATTACACTTGAAACGATCTAAAAAAACTTTGCCTGATTCTTTTAAAAATCAGGTAAAGATATTAAAAATAGAAAACTTTAATTAGAAAACCCCAATAAGGTTTATGCTTTACTACAAACCTTTTAAGGCAAGTAATCGTTCCCAACGTTTTGCCACACCGCTTTCAGCACTAACTAATAAGTCGGCTGCATGTTCTGCATTTTGACGAATAAGCGAAGAAAAACGAGTTTCGTTGTAAAGAAACTCCTTCAGTGGTAATGTTGATTCTTTACTATCAAGAGAGAAACGTTCGCCTTTTGGTTTTAATGGGTTGTATCTAAACAAAGGCCAATATCCTGACTTAACAGCATTCACTTGGTGTTCGGCTCCATGGGACATATCGTAACCATGAGCGATACAATGACTGTAGGCAATTATAATAGAAGTACCAGGAAAGGCTTCCGCTTCTTGTATTGTTTTCACAGCATGAGCATCATTGGCCCCCATTGCAATTTGTGCAACAAAAGCAGAACCATGCGCAATAGCTTGTAAAGCCATGTCTTTTTTGCCATTCTCTTTACCATTAACAGAGAATTTAGCACTAGCACCTACCGGAGTAGATTTAGACTTTTGCCCTCCTGTATTAGAATATACTTCTGTATCTAGAACCATGATGTTTACATTTTCTCCTGTAGAAAGAACATGGTCTAAGCCACCGAATCCAATATCATAAGCCCAACCATCTCCACCTAAAATCCAATGCGATTTTTTTACAAGATGTTCGGCAAGGATAAATAATTGTTGTGTTTCGAATGTGTTCACACGATCAATTCTTCTACGAAGTTCTCGAATATTTTCGCGTTGTTTCTTAATTCCCGCTTCATTGCTTTGATCAACATGAAGAATCTCATTAATCAACTCTTCGCCAATTATATCTTTATGTCGAAGCATAATGGCTATAGCAATTTCGGCCTTTTTATCATAAGCCATTTTTATACCCAAGCCGAATTCAGCGTTGTCCTCAAACAATGAATTAGCCCAAGCAGGACCAAATCCTTCGTTGTTTTCAGTCCAAGGTGTAGTAGGTAGATTTGCTCCATAAATAGAAGAACAACCCGTAGCATTCGCCACCACCATTCTATCGCCATAGAGTTGAGAGAGCAGTTTTACGTAAGGTGTTTCGCCACATCCTGAGCAAGCTCCAGAGAATTCGAACAGAGGTTGTAAAAGTTGTGTTCCCTTAACTGTGTTTTTGTTTACTCGTGAGCGATCAATCTCGGGTAATGACAAGAAGAAATCCCAATTCTTAATTTCAGTTTCCTTTAAAGGAATTTGTTCTTGCATGTTTATTGCTTTATGAGTAGGGTCCGTCTTGCTTGTGATTGGGCAATATTCTACACATAAATTACAACCTGTACAATCTTCAACAGAAACCTGAAGCGTGTAGGATTCTTTTTCCTTCTCAAACTCTTTACCAATTGGAGGAATATGCTTGAAATTGGTTGGAGCATTTTTTAATTGATCGTTGTCGTATACTTTGCAACGGATTGCAGCATGAGGACAGATTAAGAAACATTTACCACATTGTGAGCACAAGTCCGCATCCCAAACAGGAGCCTTGTCTGCAATGTTTCTTTTTTCATATTGAGTAGTTCCAACAGGATAAGTTCCATCGATTGGGAATGCGCTTACAGGAAGTTCATCACCATCGAAAGAAAGAATCTTGGCGAGTACATCTTTCACAAAAGCAGGAGCATTGTCGGTGACACTCTTCTCAGTGTCAAGTGTCCCGATTTTATCTGCTGAATAATCTATCTGTTGCAGATTCTCTACAGTTTTATCAACTGCTTCAAAGTTTTTTTGAATTACTTTTTCTCCTTTAGATGCATACGATTTCTGTATTGCATTTTTAATTTTTTGAATTGCTTCATCCTTTGGAAGTATACCTGCAATAGCGAAGAAACATGTTTGCAATATGGTGTTAACACGCGACCCCATACCTGTTTCGCGAGCAACACGTGTCGCATTGATAACATAAAACTTTAATTCCTTTTCTTTTATTTCTTCCTGAACATGATGAGGAAGTTTATTCCATACTTCTTCTGTTGCATACGGTGTATTCAATAAGAAGGTTGCACCCTTTTCAGCATTTTTCAGGATATCATATTTATTAATAAAATTGAATTGATGACAGGCAATAAAATTAGCAGAATTGACTAAATAGGTTGATTCAATAGGGTTTTTACCGAATCGTAAGTGTGAAACGGTAAGAGAACCTGACTTCTTAGAATCGTAAACAAAATAACCTTGTACATAATTTTCTGTAGTATCGCCAATAATTTTGATGGAATTTTTATTTGCGCTCACTGTTCCATCGGCACCTAGACCATAGAACAAGCCTCTAAATAAATGTTGTTTTTCGAGTGAGAACAATTTATCATAACTTAAACTGTGATGCGTAACATCATCTTCGATACCTACTGTGAAATGTTTCTTAGGGGTAAGTTTCTTTAATTCTTCAAAAATTGAAGTTACCATTGCTGGCGTGAATTCTTTAGAGGCAAGACCATAGCGACCTGCTATCACTTTTGGTTTTTCACTTCCATGCCATTCCTCAGAAATAACGTTCACAATATCCATATAAAGGGGATCGCCCACTGCACCTGGCTCTTTGCATCTGTCGAGGACAGCAATACTTTTAACTGATGTAGGAATATTTTTTACCAATTCTTTGCTATCAACCGGACGGAATAAACGAACATATAAATAGCCCACCTTTTCTCCTTGCTCATTCAAATAATTTATCGTTTCGTTTACGGCACCTGAGCCCGAACCCATTATCACTACCATTCTATCCGGTGATGGATGACCATAATATTCATAAAGCTTGTATTTTCTTCCTGTAAGTTCTCCGAATTTGTTCATCATCTCGGTAACTATTCCCGGTGCTGCATCATAATATTTGTTTGCAGCTTCGCGGCCTTGGAAAAACACATCTGGATTTTGGGCAGTACCTCTAATGGTTGGATGTTCGGGAGACATTCCTCGTTTACGAAAAGCAAGAAGAGCATTTTCATCAATCATACTTTTTATCACTTCGTCAGGAATTACTTCCACTTTGGTAAGTTCATGTGAAGTACGGAATCCATCAAATATGTTTAAAAATGGTATCAATGTTCTTAAAGTAGAAGCTTGAGAAATTAATGCCATATCCATCGATTCTTGTGCATTGCGTCCGAATAACATGGCCCATCCTGTTTGACGTACCGACATCACATCGGCATGATCTCCAAAGATAGAAAGTGCATGAGTTGCTAATGTACGTGCTGCTATATGAAAAACAGTAGGAGTTAACTCTCCTGCTATTTTGTACATATTTGGAATCATCAATAACAATCCTTGCGAACAAGTAAAGGTTGAGGCTAATGCACCGGCTTGCAAAGCACCATGTATGGCTCCTGCAGCACCTCCTTCGCTTTGCATTTCCATTACTCTTGGCACTTCACCAAATATATTTTTGATCCCTACAGCCGACCATTCATCACAAAATTCACCCATCGCTGACGAAGGTGTGATGGGATAAATTGCACACACTTCACTTGTTTTGTAAGCAATGTAAGCTGCTGCTTCATTGCCGTCCATAATTTTAATTTTTGCTTTCATTCTATTATTTTCCTTTTTTAAGCTAATTGCAAATTAATTTTATAAAACTTCTCGATGATTTCACCTTTGCCACCGTATTTATTATCCAGTTCTTTGAAGGATTCATACATGCTGGTTAAATCTTCCTCTTCTAATAACTTTCCTGATACATATTTAATCAACTTATTTTCCTTGACAATGTGTTCTTCCAAATAAGCTAAATAACGGTCTATCATCTCTCGTAGAAACTTGTAATCATAAAGAATGTAGGCGTTTTCAATATCTGCCATCAACGATTTAAAGTCCTCATGATTATCATAAATTTCATGTAAAAAATCAGGATTGATATTGGCTGCATACTTAAAAAGCAAAGGATAGAACATCTCTTCTTCTTTGGGGTGATGATAGATTTCCGAAAAATTTCGAAAGAATAAAATCACATCATTCATGATGAGATGATACTGCTTATTGTCTTCAATAGCTTGAATTTGCTTGGTAGTATCGATGGCTTGAAGTAGAAGTTCATGCTCATCCAATAAAATTTTTATTGCGTTCATAGTGTTGTTTTTAATGGTCTATTTTATAATTAAAACTTCGTTAATTATTGTAGTCCAAAGGTCTTAACTATTGGAATTTTAAAATATGACATCTATCATAACTCGTTTTCATTTGCATCATACATATTTCTTTGAAAAAGAGACTTTCAACCTGAAACATAAAAGTGTGTGCAAAAAAAAAACTCCTTACCAAGCAAGGAGTCTTAATTTATTTTGAAACGAATACTATGAGTATGCTTATCTCACCATAGCCATGGAATCATCGTTGGTTTTTACAACTATTCCTTGTATGGGATCGAAGGAAAGCGATTTGATATTGTTCGAAGGAATGTCCGAATTTTCGGTGTTGATGTTTAAAAACGCGTATAAATCGTAACGCATAATTCCTCTATTAGTACCTACATACACTTCTCCATCAGGTTTTGTACAAATACAGGTGACGTTATTTGAAGGCAAAGCGGAATTTCTTTCATTAAAAAAACTCACTTTCATACTCTTCTTTTTGATTCTATACAAACCTTTGTTGGTACCGAACCAAAATGAATTATCCGTTTCTGCTGAAGCGGTTACTCTTTCATTTTTCCCAATAATGGAGTTGATGTCTGGTTGGGTTTGTGCAAAAATTGTTACTACAAATAAGATGTTTACGATGGTTAAGGTTGCTTTTTTCATTTTCTTTTAATTTTAAGGATTATTTATGCCACAAAAGTAGGGGGAGCGGATAAACCAAAAAATCACATAAAAGGGGGAGGAAATGAAAATGTCCGAAAAGGCATTACTTAATCAAACCATTTGGTGCAATAAAAACACTACACCAATTTATTCTGAATAGCCTTGATTACTGCTTCGCTTTTAGAGTTTACATGAAGTTTAGCATAGGTATTTTTGATATGAGTGCGCACTGTTTCCAAGCTTACATCCAATTCGGCAGAAATCATTTTATAACTAAAACCCCTCACCAGCAAGGTAAGCACATCTTGTTCGCGGGCAGTGAGCGACTGCAAATCCTTTTTGTTTTGAAAAGGCTGAGAGAACAATTTCAACACTTGCTTGGCTACTGAAGGAGTCATGGGAGCACCACCATTATGGGCTTCGCGGATGTATTCCACTATTTTTTCGGGAGGAGTTTTCTTTAATATATAACCCGATGCTCCATCGCAGATAGCCTGAAACACTCGTTCGTTGTCGTCAAATACGGTAATCATGAGAACATGCACATCCATATTGGCTTCGCGAATTTTTCGCAATCCTTCCAATCCGTTTTCTATGGGCATATCGATGTCCATCAAAATTACATCGGGCTGATGCAACTGCACTTTACGGATGATGTCTTTGCAGTTATCATATCTTTCGAGCAACATCATATCATCGGCATCCGAAATAATATCCATCATACTTTCTGCGAAGTCTTTGTTGTCTTCAAACATTATTAGTTTTATCATTGGGCAAATATGGTTAAAGTTATTTTCTTTTTTACTCCCCTATTTATGGGATATTCTTAATAAACTCGATAGTGGTTCCTTCTCCTTTTTTACTATTAACAATCAGTTCGGCTTTCGATTCGCGGGCTCTTTTTCTCATGTTCTTCATGCCGTTTCCGCCATTGCCTGTTATCGAATCGGTGCTATCAAATCCTTTTCCGTTGTCAGTAATGCGCATGTAAAGTTTATTGCCCGAGATGGAAAGCACAATGTGAGCTTGTGTGGCACCCGAATATTTAGCCAGATTGTTGATGGCTTCTTTAAAGATAAGAAACAGATTGTTTTTTAATTCGAGGGGCAATACAAGGTTGGTGTTCGCAGACGGAAAATCAATAATACAGGTTATGTTTTTTGCTTCGAGTACGGTGGCAGCAAATTCGCGCATGCGCGATAAAACACTTACCAAGGAATCGTTTTCGGGCTTTATGCTCC
>JBAXQU010000099.1:0-11811 GCA_037131555.1 Bacteroidota bacterium | reverse complement strand
GGGTGTATATCGATAAGTAAGCAAAGGAATGCCCGCCCTGCGTTTCAGGTTTTCGGCAAAACTACACCAGTTTGGAATTATCCCGTTGGCGCGAGTGTCCTCACTCGTGCCTTTTAGTAGGTGGCGTCCCGCCACCACATCTAGTACTTAAAAAGCAAACCAAAAGAGAAGAAGTTACTAACTGCACCTGATTGAAGTGAAAATCCTTTTTCTTTGTCCTTTTCGGGCAAAGAAAAAGATTGAAACGAAAAGCAGGACGAAAGGAAACGAAGAGAGATGAACTGCCTGCCCTCAATTTGGTTGTTGGTTGTTAGAGGTTGGAGGTGAGATTTTGTTAGTTGTTGGGGGGCTTTACGAAATACGAATGGTACGAATTTACGAATAAGGGTTTAGAATTTAGCATTTAGAATTTCTTCTTTGCGACTTTCTGCCTTCGCGGTAACTTTCAACTCCCTATTCTTTGCCAAAAAATCTTATAACTTCACAAGCAATGAACAAATGCAGTATATTTGATGTTCATTGATACAATATAAGTATGGAAAACATAGAACTGAAAATAAACTATGCCGAGGTGGAACACGAAAACGAACTATCGGCCGAAGAGCAAAACTTGCTTCAGAAAGCACGCCTTGCTTGCGATATGGCTTATGCTCCGTATTCTCAATTTAGTGTGGGTGCCGCCTTGCTCTTGGACAATGGTGTGGTGGTTACTGGCAACAATCAAGAAAACGTGGCTTTCCCTAGTGGTTTATGTGCCGAGCGAGTGGCTATTTTTTCGGCAGGTGCCAATTACCCCGATGCTGCCATCAAAACCATTGCCATCACTTGCAAATCGAAACAGTTTTTAGTCGACAAGCCGCTTTCGCCTTGTGGCGCATGTAGGCAGAGCATGAGCGAATACGAAATAAGACATCATAAGAACATACGCATACTGCTTCAGGGCGAACAAGGAAAAATAAGAATTATCAATAGCATTGCCGATTTGCTTCCTTTTATGTTCAAAGCCGAGGAATTGAAGAAATAGCCTTAACGAAAGTTAATAGCAATTGGTATTCATATTTTATCGTAAATTTGCCCCTCTAAATAAACCAAATTGGACAAAGTGATAACAAAAGAAAAAAAAGTGAGTAAAACAGAAGCGAAAGCATCGGTTAAATTCAGTCGAGAAACCTATTTGAAATGGTTCGAATCGATGTTGTTGATGCGGAAGTTTGAAGAAAAAACGGGTCAACTTTATATTCAACAAAAAATACGAGGATTCTGTCACTTATACATCGGACAAGAGGCATTGGTTGCTGGTTCCGAATCGGTTTTGAAAAAAGACGACCGAGTGATAACTGCTTACCGTTGCCATGCACATCCCATAGGCAGAGGTTTGCACCCAAAATACATCATTGCCGAAATGTTTGCAAAAGTTACCGGTTGCTGCAAAGGCAAAGGAGGTTCTATGCATATTTTTTCTAAGGAGTTTAACTTCTTTGGAGGACATGGCATTGTAGGTGCACAAATCCCTTTGGGCGCAGGTATTGCTTTTGCCGATAAGTACAATGGCAATACCAACGTTACCTTATGTTACATGGGCGATGGAGCAGTACGTCAAGGAGCCTTGCACGAAGCCTTCAACATGGCCATGCTTTGGAAATTACCAGTAATATTTATCATCGAAAACAATAACTATGCAATGGGAACTTCCGTTGAAAGAACCTCCAATGTGCATGAATTATTTAAAATAGGATTAGGATACGAAATGCCTTCGAAAGCAGTGGATGGAATGACCTGTGAGGCTGTGCACGAAGCCATAGAAGAAGCCGTAGCAAGAGCTCGTAAGGGCGATGGACCAAGTTTGCTCGAGATGAAAACCTATCGTTACAAAGGCCACTCGATGAGCGATGCACAAACCTATAGAACCAAAGATGAGGTGAAAGAATATCAAAGCCAAGACCCAATAGAAAAAGTGCTCGACACCATCAAACAAAACAATTGGGCTACCGAAACCGACATCGAAAACATTGAGAAGAAGGTGGAAGATATCGTGGCGGAGTCGGTGAAGTTTGCCGAAGAATCTCCGTTCCCAACGGCTGATGAACTTTACCAAGACGTGTATGTTCAAACCGATTATCCATACATTATAGAATAATTATTTTTTAACCGTATATATAAATAAGTTAGATGGCTGAAGTAGTAAGAATGCCCAAACTGTCGGATACCATGACCGAAGGAGTGGTAGCAGCATGGCATAAAAAAGTGGGCGATAAGGTGAAATCGGGTGAGTTGCTTGCCGATATTGAAACCGACAAAGCCACCATGGAATTCGAATCGTTTCAAAACGGAGTGTTGTTATACATAGGTGTGGAGAAAGGCAAAGGTGCACCTGTTGATTCTATTCTTGCTATACTTGGCAATGCAGGCGAAGATGTTTCGGCAATATTAGCCGAGGAGGCAAAAAAAGGAGCTTCGGTGAAAGAAGAAGTGAAGCCTGTAGAAAAAGCGGAGGAACCAAAACCAGTAGCCAAAGCAGAACCCATTCAAGTTTCGACACCTGTGGTCAGTAAACCAATCCCTACCGTAAACGATGGTCGTCAAAAAGTTTCTCCGCTTGCAAAAAAACTTGCAGATGAAAAAGGAATAAACATTGATGCAGTAAAAGGCAGTGGTGATGGAGGAAGAATAATTAAGCGCGACATTGATAATTATAAATCGAACGGCAACAGCGGTGCTGCTTTTGTGGGTGTAGAAAGTTATACCGAAGAAACGGTTTCGCAAATGCGTAAAACCATTGCACGTAGATTGGCAGAAAGTAAATTTTCGGCTCCTCATTTCTATTTAACTATGGAAATAGAAATGGATGAATTGATGAAAGCCCGTGAAGCTATCAACACCGTTGCTGGATTAAAAATATCTTTCAACGATCTAGTAGTAAAAGCTGTTTCCGCGAGTTTACGATTACATCCTAAAGTAAACTCATCGTGGTTAGGAGATAAAATAAGATACAATCATCACATCCATATAGGTGTGGCTGTGGCAGTGGAAGAAGGGCTATTGGTACCCGTTATTCGATTTGCCGATGGTAAAACGTTGACACAGATAGCCACAGAAGTAAGGAATTATGTGGTAAAAGCAAAAGAAAAGAAACTTCAACCCAGCGATTGGGAAGGCAATACCTTTACTATTTCTAATCTTGGCATGTTCGGTATTTCGGAGTTCACTGCCATCATCAATCCACCTGATGCTTGTATACTTGCAGTAGGAGGAATAAAACAAGTGCCATTGGTAAAAAATGGACAAATGGTTGTGGGTAACGTGATGAAGGTAACTTTGTCGTGCGACCATAGAGTGGTGGATGGAGCATTAGGTGCAGCGTTTTTACAAACCTTGAAACATAACCTCGAAAATCCTGTTTTGATGTTAGGAGCCAATTCAATTTAATGAAGAGAGCGTAAAAGTTTGTACCTTTGTATTGAAAATAAATAATAATAAATCAAAATAAAAAAATCATGTATCCAGAAAGTATAGTAAAACCAATGATAGCAGAGTTAACTCAAGTTGGTTTCGAATCATTATCAAATCCAGAAGAAGTAAAATCAGCCATTGAAGCAAAAGGAACTACCTTGGTTGTTGTAAATTCAGTATGTGGTTGCGCAGCAGGAGCAGCTCGTCCAGGAGCTAAGTTATCGTTATCAGGAGCTAAACGCCCAGATAAAATCACTACCGTATTTGCAGGTTTCGATACGGATGCAGTAGCCGAAGCGCGTAAGCATTTTGCTCCATTTCCTCCTTCATCACCAGCATTTGCCTTGTTCAAGGATGGTAATTTAGTTCATTTTATCGAACGTCATCACATCGAAGGTCGTAGCGCAGAAATGATTGCTGAAAACTTAAAAACTGCTTATAACGAATTTTGTTAAGCTACTTGTTTAATGAAAAGGCTCCTGTATAATCATTGTGCAGGGGTCTTTTTTATTTCCACCCATAAACCATTATTTCCCTTCTTCCTATTTATGCATCGAAATGTTCCTTTCGAACAATTTATAATTAATTAAAATCCTATTTTCGCAACTTAAATTTTTTTCAATATGAGAAAGCATTTATTATTCGTATTCATCTGTGTTAGTTCAGTTTCTTTTGCACAAAAGAAAAAGCCAGACAATTGGCAGACGCTAAATCCATCTACAGAAAAAGTATATGGTGTGGGTTCTGAAGAAGCGTATAAACTTCTAAAAGATAAGAAACCGAAAACGGTTGTAGTAGCTGTAATTGATAGTGGAATAGACCCAAATCATGAAGATTTAAAAGATGCCATCTGGACGAATACCGCTGAGATACCTGATAATGAAATTGATGATGACCATAACGGATACATTGATGATGTGCATGGTTGGAGTTTTTTAGGAGGGAAAAATGGGGACATTGATCATGAGGCCACTGAACTTGCAAGGATATATCAAAGGCAATCCAAAAAATTCGATAAGCTAGATACTACTAAGCTTTCATTGAATGATGCCACAGAGTTTGTTGAATATAAAAAAATACGAACTGCATATAATAAAGAGCAACAACTTGCCGAACAAGAGCTAATGAGTGTTGCCATGATTTCTACTTATCTTGATAATGTGAAGAAGGAGAACAATGGCAAACTTGACAAAGTAGGTCTTAATAAATACACTCCTATAAGCCCAACCGAAAAACGAATGAAAAAAGGATTGAAGTTGGCATTTGCATTTGGTATAAAGGCAGAAGAGCTGGAAGGCCAGGTGAAGGAAGCAAAAGACCAATTGGAGAATGAAGTAAAGAACAACCGAATGAATGCCGACTCCATTAGGACTTATATTGTAGGGGATGATTTAAATAATGTGAATGAGCGTTATTATGGAAACAATCACATTCAGGGGCCTGATGCCATGCATGGAACACATGTGTCGGGAATAATTGCGGCCATCAGAACAAATTCAATTGGGATAAAAGGAATTGCCGACAATGTGAAAATAATGATTATCCGCGCTGTGCCTAGTGGAGATGAAAGAGATAAAGACATTGCAAACTCTATCCGTTATGCTGTCGACAATGGAGCTAAAATTATAAACATGAGTTTTGGTAAATATTGTTCACCTGATAAAAAAGCGGTTGACGAAGCGGTGAAGTACGCTGAGTCGAAGGATGTTCTCATTGTGCATGCTGCAGGTAACGAATCGAAAGATAACAACAAGGAATTATCATTCCCCAACCGACATCTACAAAATGGCGAGATAGCCAGCAACTGGTTGAGCGTTGGTGCAAATGCATCTGAACGCGGAAAAACAATGATTGGTTCATTTTCTAACTATGGAAGTAACGAAGTAGATTTGTTTGCTCCAGGTGTTGATATATATTCAACCATACCTGATAATAAATATGCGAGCGAATCGGGTACTAGTATGGCTGCACCTTGTGCTGCTGGAGCAGCCGCTATCATTCGCGAGTACTTTCCTGAATTGAAATCAAATGAAGTGAGGGACATCTTAATGAAGTCGGTTGTGACCTGCAATCAAAGGGTAAAAGTTCCCGGAGTGAAACGTGGGAAAAAGAAAATTAAGGAACTCTGTATTTCAGGTGGATTTATTAACGCGAATAATGCAGTAAAGGAATTATTAGGTTTGAATAAAGCTAAATAAAAGTGAAGCAAAAAGAAGGTTCAACATTTTCGTTGAACCTTCTTTTTTAACTATTCTGTACTGATCATTTTCAGCATCCCGATTTCAGCTTCGGTTAACAAGCGCCATCTACCTCTCGGTAAATCTTTCTTGGTAAGCGAACCAAACATTACTCTATCAAGCTTCCTGACGTTATATCCCATGTGTTCGAATATTCTACGAACTATTCGGTTCTTCCCAGAATGGATTTCTACTCCAACCGATGCTTTATCTGCACCATCACCCACGTAAGTTACTACATCTACTTTTATAGGACCATCTTCAAGCTCTAGGCCTTCGGCAATTTGATCTAAATCTTGTCTCTTTAAAGGTTTATCTAACTCAACGTGATAAATTTTCCGTACACCGTACTTAGGGTGTGTCAGTTTTTTGGTGAGTTCTCCATCATTGGTAAACATTAGCAATCCTGTTGTTGCTCTATCCAATCTACCTACAGGGTAAATTCTTTCTTTACATGCACCTTGAACCAATTCAAGTACTGTTTTTCGTTTTTGCGGATCGTCAAAAGTGGTGATGTAATCTTTAGGTTTATTGAGTATCAAATAAACCATTCTTTCTTTTTTCAAAGTTTGTCCACCGTATTTTACAATATCAGTAGGCTTTACACGGAATCCCATTTCGGTGATGGTTTTTCCGTTCACTTGCACCACCCCTGATGATATCAAGTCGTCAGCTTCTCTACGCGAACAAATTCCTGCATTTGAAATGTATTTGTTCAACCGAATTAATCCATCATCTTCTTCACGCTGTGGTTTCGATTTAACCGTTTTCGCTGTTGAATAGGTTTTGCGTTCGTAAGGTTTTTTCTTGAAAGCCCTTCCTCTTTCGCTATCAAAATCAGCTTCGTCCAAATCATTTGGATTCGCAAAAGATTTGGATTTAGTAAACGGCTTCGCTTTATCAGCAAATGGTTTTTTGAACGACCTAGGAGATTTGCTTTCAGTATAATCTTTTGATGGGCCTCTATCACTCGATTCTTCAAATTTCTTTTTAGCAAATGGTTTACTTCCCGAAGGTTTTCTTTTGTATCCACCTTCATCACTCGAGCTTCTTTTCTTTGCAGTTCCAAAATCGGAGGGGCGCGATTCATCGCGATAGCGTTCGAAAGAAGGTTTGCTACTTTTTTCGGAAAACGATTTTTTGAATTTTTTAGTGTCCTTTTCTTTAAAGTCTCCTTCGTCTTTACGTTTAGTATCTTCTGAATCTCTCGACTCAAAATTGTCTTTTGAAAAAGGTTTTTTATAGTTGTCGCTATCTTTACCTCTCTTCGCACCGAATGATTTCTTTGCTTTGAAATCCTTTTCTCCTTTGCGTTTAAATTCTTTTGCCATGTTGTAATTTTTTTGCAAAGATAGTCAAAGCCTATGAATTAAGAGGAATAAAACGCGAAAGACGCACTAATGTGTGCTAGAGAACGCATCTTCGATGTGATTTATCTTCATTTGGTTATTCCCAATAACGATGGAGATAATATCGAACCGAACGTCAACATCCAGGTTGTTTCGAATGATGTATTCGTGAGCTGTTTTGATAAGATTCTTCTGTTTTTGTTTGTTCACAAAACTTTCGGGTTCGCCAAAATAGTTGCTCGAGCGTGTTTTTACTTCAGCCACTACCAATGTTTTGTCAATTAAAGCAATGATATCAGCTTCTAGGTTTTTGAATCTCCAGTTCTTTTCAATCACTAGATATCCCTTTTTTATGAGGAAGTTGGCGGCAAGCTCTTCGCCTCTTGTGCCAGTTTCATTGTGTTCTGCCATTCTTAAGCGGTAATGAAGTTTCTACTGTGTAAACTAAATAACAGGGTGCAATTTAATCAAAATAGTCCTTGTTCATAAAATTTTGGTACAACTTTTGGATTGATAACTGCACTCACGCAAAATTTTACTATTTTAGCGGTCGAGAGCAAACAATAAACCTAACAAAAATATAAAATGAAAAAAGGAATTTTAAAATTTACAGCGGCAGTTGTATTAGCAACAGGATTATCGCTTAGCGCTTTTTCTCAATCATTCGAAGGCGTTATCGAATTCAAAAAAGCAACAATGATTGATACAACTACCTACATATACTATGTGAAAGGTAATAATGTAAAGATAGATGAAATTGGAGCCAAGTCACATAGAGTGGAAGGAACTTTTTTAATTGACCTTGAAGCAAAAACAATGAAGTCGTTGAATCATGAGCGCAAGTTGTACATGGAACAAGCATCTCCTGCAACTCCAGCGTTGAAGGGTACATGTACAGTGAAAAAAGGAACAAATGTTAAGAACCTTCAAGGGAATAAGTGCACCGAGTATGTGGTGACTAATACCGAAGAAGGAACAATCATCACTTATTATTTAGCGGATGGTAAATATACATTCTTCGAAAAATTATTACGTCAATTAAATAGAAAAGAGAAACAATCAATTTACTTTTTACAAATTCAAGATGTAAAGAACATGTTCCCAATGTTGTCTATTTCTACTGACCTAAAAGGAAAAGAAAACGGAAGACTTGAGGTAACAAAAATTACCAATAAAATAATGGATCCTTCCATGTTTGAGGTGCCAAAAGGATACAACAAATTCGAAAAATAAAACGAAACAAAGTGATTAGTAAAAGCCCATTTCGACAGAGATGGGCTTTTTTATTTATATACTACTTCCACTTTAGAGTCTACTTTCATCTTGACCTCTCTGCCTAAAATAAGTGAAAGGTTTCGGTCACAATGCCCAGCAGGGAAATTGAAACAAACAGGGAACTGATAATCTTTTACGGCATCCATTATTATTTCTTCGGCTGATTTGCCAAAGGGGATAGTATTGTCTTTCATCTCTGTCATGCCACCAACTATTAAGCCGGCTAATTCACTTAGTTTTCCTGCTCGTTTCAGGTTCATCATCATTCGGTCAACATGATATAGGTATTCATCCAAATCTTCAATAAAAAGAATTTTTCCTTTTGTATCCATTTCGGAGCTACTGCCTGAAAGAGCAACTAATAAGGAGAGATTGCCTCCTATCAATTCACCTTGAGCCGTTCCTTTTCTATTCAATGGATGAGAATCGAAAGTATAATCAAATGGTTCGTTGAACAAGGTTTTACGAAGTGTTGCTGTTGCTTCTTGATTTTTTAAAAAATTAATAGGCATGGTTCCGTGTATGGTTTCAATGCCCAATTGATTTATATGTGAGTGAAGAACGGTGATGTCGCTGTAACCTATTATCCATTTAGGATGTTTCTTGAAGGTATCGAATCGAAGCAAGTCGATGATGCGAATGGTTCCATAACCGCCACGTGCAGAGATAATCGCTTTGATGGAGGTGTCGTCAAGCATTGTTTGCAAATCTTCTGCACGTTCGTTGTCAGTTCCCGAAAACTGATGGTCTTCGTTAAATAAATTTTTGCCTAGTACCACTTCTAATCCCCATGAAGTGAGTATATCCATAGCGGGTTTTAATTCTTCTCTCGAGATTTTGCGGGCCGAAGCCACAATTCCAATTTTGTCGCCCTTTAATAAGTAAGGAGGTGAAGTCATTTTATTTATCTTTGGGCAAAATTAACAATAAGTTCAAAGTTAGAAAGTATTAAACATAAACATTAAACATCACTGGAGGTTTCGTACAATTCACTTTTTACATTTAAATCATTATTAAATTGAAGTATAAAAGACATACCGTTACTGCGGCATTGCCCTATGCAAATGGGCCAGTACATATAGGTCATTTGGCAGGCTGTTATTTACCTGCCGATATTTACGTTCGCTACCTGCGCTCGAAAGGCGAAGATGTGAAATTTATTTGTGGGTCGGATGAACATGGAGTTCCCATCACCATTAAGGCGAAGAAAGAAGGCATCACCCCTCAGCAAGTGGTGGATAAGTATCATAAAATAATGGGAGATGCATTTCGCGAATTTGGAATTTCATTTGATATCTATTCACGAACATCCTCGAAGACGCATCACGAGACAGCTTCTGAGTTTTTCAAAACTCTTTATGATAAAGGTGTTTTTGAAGAAGAAATAACCGAACAATATTTTGATGAAAAGGCGAATCAGTTTTTGGCCGACCGCTACATCATTGGCACTTGCCCAAAATGTGGAAACGAGAATGCTTACGGAGATCAATGCGAAAACTGTGGTAGTACGCTTAATGCAACTGATTTAATTAATCCTAAATCAACCTTGTCGGGAGAAAAGCCAGTGTTGAAAAAAACTAAAAATTGGTTTCTGCCATTGGATAAAATGCAACCGAAGATTGAAGCCTATATCGATTCGCACAAAGAATGGAAGTCGAATGTGTTTGGACAATGCAAGAGTTGGTTGAATGCAGGATTACAACCACGAGCCATGACACGTGATTTGGATTGGGGAGTGAAAGTGCCCATAGAAGGGGCTGATGGAAAGGTGTTGTACGTTTGGTTCGATGCTCCTATTGGATATATTTCTGCTACCAAAGAACTTTTTAAAAATGCAAACCCGGCTGATTGGGAACTTTATTGGAAAGACAAAGAAACCAAACTTGTTCATTTTATCGGAAAAGATAATATTGTTTTTCATTGCATCATATTTCCGGCAATGCTTATGGCCGAAGGTTCGTATGTGCTTCCTGAAAATGTTCCTGCCAATGAATTTCTAAATCTCGAAGGAAATAAAATATCTACTTCGCGCAATTGGGCCGTGTGGTTGCACGAATATTTGTTGGAGTTTAAAGACAAACAGGATGTATTGCGTTACACGCTTTGTGCCAATGCTCCTGAAACAAAAGACAATGATTTTACGTGGAAAGATTTTCAGGCAAAGAACAACAATGAATTGGTGGCCATACTTGGAAATTTTGTGAACCGAACCTTGGTACTCACTCAGAAATATTATGAAGGGAATGTGCCTGATGCCGCTGAATATAACAAGAACGATATTTTGCTGTTAGAAGAAATGTCGAAGTACCCTGCTAAGATTGCAGCAAGTATTGAAACATATCGATTCCGCGAAGCGCTTTCGGAATTGATGAATCTTGCACGTATGGGAAATAAATACTTGGCAGATAACGAACCTTGGATTGTGATTAAGACCGATGCGAAACGAGTACAAACGGTAATGAATCTTTCGTTGCAAATATGTGCAAACCTAACTATACTGATGGAACCCTTTCTTCCGTTCACTTCAGCTAAATTGGGTGCAATGCTAAATCTAAACAATGGATTGAGATGGAACGATGCCACAAGAACTGATTTATTGTTGGCCGGACATAAGATAAATGATGCTAGTCTTTTGTTTGATAAAATAGAAGATGTGCAGATGACAGCTCAAGTACAAAAACTAGCCGACTCGAAAAAGATGAATGAAGAAGAAAACAACAAAACGGAATTAGCAGGTGCGAAACCGGAAATAACATTCGATGATTTTTCGAGAATGGATATTCGCGTAGGAACGATATTGGAAGCAGAGCGTGTGCCCAAAACTGATAAACTTTTGAAGTTGAAAGTGGACACCGGTATTGATATTCGCACTGTTGTTTCGGGCATTGCTGCTTATTATAAACCCGAAGACATTATTGGTCAACAGGTGAGTATATTGGTGAATCTTGCTCCACGTATGCTGAAAGGTATTGAGAGCAGAGGGATGATATTGTGTTCGGAAAACGAAAAGGGAGAATTAAGTTTTGTGTCGCCAACCAAGAAGGATGCGAACAATGGTGCGATGATAAAATAAATAACATCCAGCAAATTGCCTTATCGAAAAGTTCACGATATGTTTGCCCCATACTTTTATAAGCATACAAAACAACAGAAATTAGAATAATGTATTTTTTCGCCCTTGTTGGTCTTCCTTTAAAATTTGCATAAACGATGCCTTTGTTGGTGTTTTTTCACCACCTAACGAACTACTCTTTGTATGCACCAGTTTTTTCATCCCCAAAATATACACCAAAAATTTCTTTGAAATAAAACTAAAGGGATTTTAGGTTTCCGAATTTTCGCCAAATTTTGGAATAGGTTGAATATCGTCTTGGATGCCTCCGTAATTTTTGCAAAGGCAACCAAGACGAATTTTATGGCTCTTCAAATTTTGAAAAGGCATCCGAGACGAATTTTATGGCTCTTCAAATTTTGAAAAGGCATCCGAGACGAATTTTATG
>JBAXQU010000098.1:0-11869 GCA_037131555.1 Bacteroidota bacterium | reverse complement strand
CAGTGTTCATAAATAATTATTAAAAATAGTTGCAAATTAACACAGTTCATTCCGAAACCGAAAAGATAGAGATGCTGATGGCGGCCGAACAAAGCATCACCTTGATGTCGGGCTCTACACCCATGGAGGTAAAGCTGAAAGACATCATTCGTTTCGAATCGACTAGTGGTTACACGCTAATATCTGCCAGCGATGGTGCTGAATATCATTGTCGAAAAACATTGGTTGAATTCGTCAGCGAGTTGCCAGCTTCCTTATTTTTCATGGTGAGGCGAGGCTGCTTAATCAACCGACTACATATAAAACAAGTGCAAACACCGGGTAAAGATACCAACCTATTGACAGACGGCACCTCATTCAAAGTAGCGTTTCGCGAGGCCGAGGCATTTAAAATTTGGTACTATTCCATCTCGCCCGATTAGCGCCACGCGTTTCGTTCAATCCTCATTTCCATTCTCGTTTCATACATCGCGTGTTTTTTACGCTCGTAGCAAAAAACCTACGCTCGTAGCATTTCGCTTGGTAGCGTTTTGGTTTCTCTCTACGTTTGCTCTCGCAATCCAAACTCAGTTGCTATTCATCGCATGCGAGAAAAGATGCAAACGTTCTAATAAAGGTTTAAAATAAGGAGAGAAGAAAGCCATCGACTCAGCGAAAAATCGTTCCGCTATAGCGAAAAGTGTCATCGCTATAGCGAAAGGTGTCAAAGCTATAGCGAAAGAGGTTATCGCTATAGCGAAAGGTGTCAAAGCTATAGCGAAAGAGGTCACCGCTATAGCGAAAGGTGTCATCGCTATAGCGAAAGGTGTCATCGCTATAGCGAAAGAGGTCATCGCTATAGCGAAAGGTGTCACCGCTATAGCGAAAGGAAATTTAAGGATTCGTAACTATATATAAAGAGTAAAAATTAATATCAACAAATAAAACAAAATACAAATGTCAAAAAAAACAGCAAAAGTGTTGTTCGACTTCATTGAAGTAACGCCAACCAAAAAAATTGAAGATTCGCAAATCCGCCACGACAAAATAGTGGCTGCAGTTTCCACCTTCGCTACACCCGATGTAGATATGATTACCTATCAAAAAGACATCGACAAGGCAGATGAACTCGTAAAGCTAGTGGATGGAGGCGACAAAAGCAAAACCGAAGACCGAAATGATGCCATCCGGTTGCTCGATTCCGACAATCGTATCTTAGCTAATTATGTTACACGCATTGCAAAAGGCTCCGAAGCCATTATTCAATTGGCGAGTTTTACACCTACCAAAACAGTTATTTCACCCGTTAAAATCCCTGAGCAAGCCGTACTTACAGGCACTCCCGGAAAAGTAATGGGCGATATAAAACTCGAAGTGGATAAACTCGAAGGAGCATCCACCTATACTTATATAGTAGGCAAAGACTTGAGCAATGTATCGTTCGACAATGGCACGGTTATCATGAACCCTCCACCAGCAGTAGAAGGCGTCATTCCTCCATCGTCACCCGTTATGGTGCGTACCTCACGTACCAATAAAGCAACCATTCATAATCTCGAATCGCGTACCGATTACCAATGCATCAGCTTTGGCACCTCCACAGCAGGTTCGGGAAAAGTGAGTCAAGTAATCATCGTAAAATCGTTTTAACAAGTACACCAAATTACAGGCATTAGCCAATCTACTCATCCCAAAAGCCCAGTGCAACCTACAATGCACTGGGCTTTTCATTTTCTATTGATGAGCAAACCAAGTCCAATTAATAGTAGAATGTATTAAGTACACTAATTAGAACCCGAATGGAATCGAAACGAACTCGAATGAAATGATAAAAAGACTACTTATCTAAGAACGCACGGATATTACCTTCCACACGGTCGGTAACATTGGTAGCATCGGCTTTTTGAAATTTCTCTCCAACAATATTTTCGTACAATTCAATGTATCTTTCTGAAATGGAAGCAATGATTTCATCGGTCATTTCAGGCACTTGCTGTCCATCCTTTCCTTGAAAACCATTTGCCATTAACCATTCGCGCACAAATTCTTTCGACAATTGTTTTTGAGCTTCTCCTTTTTCTTGTCGGGCTTGGTATCCTTCTTTATAAAAATACCGTGACGAATCGGGAGTATGTATTTCATCAATCAAGAAAATGGTATTGTCCTTTTTACCAAATTCGTACTTGGTATCTACCAATATCAATCCCATCTTATCGGCTATTTCAGTTCCTCGTTGATACACAGCACGTGTATATTGCTCCAGTTTTTCGTAATCATCGGCCGAAACAATACCTTGTCTTAAGATTTCTTCTTTCGATATATCTTCGTCATGCCCAACGGAAGCTTTGGTGGTCGGGGTGATGATGGGTGTTGGGAATTTATCATTCTCTTTCATGTTGTCGGGCATAGCAACACCGCACACCATGCGTTTTCCAGCCTTGTATTCGCGCCATGCATGACCCGATAGATAACCACGAATCACCATTTCCACTTTAAACGGTTCGCAAAACAAACCAACGGTAACCATTGGGTCGGGAACAGCCACTACCCAATTAGGTACAATGTCTTTGGTAGCCTGCAGAAACTTAGCAGCTATTTGATTTAACACTTGGCCTTTGTACGGAATTCCTTTTGGCAACACCACATCGAAAGCGGAGATGCGGTCGCTTACGACCATCACTAGCATTTCGTCATTGATATTGTACACATCGCGTACTTTGCCTTTATAAAAACTTTTTTGTTTCGGAAAATTAAATTTGGTTTCTGTTATTGCATTCATTGTTTTATGAGTTTAGGTTTATAAAAAATTACTTGTTATTTATTCTCGTATTGTTCTATTATTCGTTTCACTATTTTATGGCGTATCACATCCGTGCCATCTAATTCAATAAAGTCAATGCCTTCAACATTTTTTAATATGCGCTGTGCATGTGGTAATCCCGAAGGTTGATGTTTTGGCAAATCTATTTGAGTAACATCGCCCGTGATTACAAATTTAGCGGAAGTTCCCATTCGTGTGAGAAACATTTTCAACTGAGCTTCGGTAGCGTTTTGTGCTTCATCTAAAATCACAAAAGCATTGTCCAGTGTTCTTCCACGCATAAAGGCAAGCGGAGCAATTTGTATTACTCTGTTTTCAATATAGTAAGCAAGCTTTTCGGCAACAATCATATCACCTAAGGCATCGTACAAAGGTTGTAAATATGGATCTAATTTATCTTTGAGGTCGCCAGGTAAAAAACCAAGGTTTTCGCCTGCCTCCACCGCTGGCCGTGTTAGAATTATTTTTTTTACTTCTTTATTCTTTAATGCCCTCACTGCCAAAGCCACTGCCGTATAGGTTTTGCCAGTACCTGCAGGTCCGATTGCAAATAGCATATCATTTTTTGCAATGCTGTCAACCATTCTCCGTTGATTGGCTGTGCGTGCTTTTATTACTAAACCACTGTTGCCAAATACCAAAACATCATCTCCGTTGGTATCGTCCGCACTTTTGTCTTGGCCTGCTTTTCGGTTTGATGAACCACCCAATATTTGTTCCATAGCATTCTCAGTAAGGTTTCCAAACCGATTGTAATATGCTATGAGCACATTCACTATCATCTCCATTTGATTCACCTCTTCCTCCTCACCACTGACTTTAATTGTTTCGCCTCTACCTACAATTTTTAGTTGAGGAAAACGTTTTTTAATCAAATCCAATTTCGAATCGTTTACACCGTATAAATCAATAGGTGCAATATCTTCAAGAATTATCTTTCTTTCTACCAAGTTTTGAACCTTCAAGTTTGAATGAATACTTTATACTTTTTTAAAATTAATGCACGAAAATAACATATTTTTGCCATCCTAGATGGATAACAAGTCGTTAAAAAAAATAATTAATTACTAACAAATGTCAATCATTACCCTCACAACCGATTTTGGGTTAAAAGATCATTATGTGAGTTCTGTAAAAGGAGCAATACTTAAGCAATTACCAACGGCTTCTATTATTGACATTTCCCATCAAATAGAAAAATACAATATTCCTGAAACAGCATTTGTATTAAAAAACGCCTATATTAACTTCCCTAAAGGTAGTGTACATATTATAGGTGTAAAAACGGAACAGAGCAAACAAGCTCCACATGTAATAGTTTATTCGGATGGTCATTATTTCATTGGTAGCGACAATGGTATTTTTTACCTACTTCTCGAAAACCGTATTGATAAGATAATTGCATTGCCCGAAGATGCTTCTATATTTCCCACTCGCGACATTTTTGTAAATGCAGCTTGTCACCTCATCAGTGGTAAACCAATAGAAGAACTCGGCACCATTAAAACAGAATTGTTCCAAAGCATACCTTTCCGTGCAGCTTCTATAGGTGATATGATAAGAGGTACGGCTATTTATGTCGATACGTACGAAAATGTGGTGACTAATATCTCTCAAACATTATTTAATCAAGTAGGCAAAGGACGATCCTTTAAGATTGATTTGAAAAACAACGAAATTCGTCTAATAAGCAAGTCGTACAATGAAGCGCCAGAAGGGGAAATCGTTGCTTTATTCAATTCGTCTGGTTACTTAGAGATTGCCTTAAATACCGCGAAAGCTTCGTCTTTACTCTATTTAAAAGTTAATGACCAAATAACAATTCAATTCGAATGATCATTCGCATCGTTAAAATGACCTTTGAAAAAGAAAAGGTGGAGGAGTTTCTAACTGTTTTCAATGCTTCAAAACAACTAATCAGAAATATGGAAGGTTGCACTCACCTTGAGTTGTTATCGGATGTTCAGGCCCCGAATATTTATTTCACCTATAGTTATTGGAACAATGATTCAGACTTACAAAATTACAGAAACTCCGAATTATTTAAAATGGTATGGGGAAAAACGAAAGTTTTGTTTGCTGATAAAGCCCAAGCATGGACAGTTGTTCAAAAAGTAGTTTTGGAATAAATACTGAATTTACTTCACTACTAGTATTCCGAAAAAACGGCTTTCGAATTAGCATCCGAAATAATTAATTTATCCAATTCTAAGGTCTCCGAATTTGAAACAATTTTCAATATCGAAGTTTTCTCTTTTAAAAACACTTCTTTAGGAATCTCCATTTTTATTGAATTCCAGTTCTCGTTTTTTGCAGCTGTAAATGTCTTTTTGTAATCGTTGATTCTGATCTCACCTGAAACTGGCGAAGCGTTTTTGATAAACAAGGTTAACTGAACATTGCTACCCAATTGTTCCACATCGCGCGCACTAACAGCATATCCCACCCATTCGTTTTTATGAAGCGAAACAAAAGCCTCGTATGAAGAAAAATCCAATTTATCATTCTCCATTTTAAAACTCGATTGAATCAACAAGTTTGCCGATGCGGTATCTTTTACTTCCGCTTCGTAAATCAATTCTTTTCTCCATCTCGATGGATGTTCGTATTGATGCCATCTATCGAGTTGATAGAAGACATAGGGTTTGGTGGTTTTATCTAAAAAGTAAACGCTTCCTTGTCTTCTAGTTTTGATGATAAAGGTTTCACCATCTATCTTTACTTCTACATTTTTCTCCAATGCGAACTTTTGTCTATTCGATGAAGGTTGAACTGTAGTGGCAATGATGTACTGCTGTTTAGTATCATGTTTCCGAACGGTTACCAATACATCATTATCCGATACTGGATAGGTAACGATAGGGTTTCCCTTAGAATCAAAAATTACATTTCCATTCCTAAATACATCAGCAAAATGTGTAGTAACTGCTTGAGCGTAGGCAGGCATTGCCGCTTGCCAAATATAATTTTCAGGTTTTGAAACAGGTTTTCCCAAATTAAAATAACCAGTATAATAAAACTCAGCACCCACCACCGACAAGCATTTCAACAGACCTAACCATTGGGCTGGCCTCATATCTTCCTCAGGATTATATGCCCAACCGGGAGCTACATAAGGGGAGAAAAATTTATCCCCTGCTTTAATCTCCACTTTCCTTCCATCATTAATCCATTTCCAACCGTGCCAAGCACCTTTCCAGGCTTTCCAATTATCGGGAGTTCGAGTATAGAAGTCAGGGGTTGAATAATAATTACCTTTTATTCTACTATTGGTAGCTTTAGATGCATTCCAATCATAACAATCAATTGGGCCTCCTTCTATTTTATAAAAGGTAAAATAGGCGTTTTTTAATTCTGGAATTTTATCCATAAACTGAGATGAATACAATTGTCGAATATGTTTTTTCTTAGTGGCTATGTAGATATCCCAATTATCTATTTTCAATTTATTTTTATCATAAATCAACAAGGAATCATTCTTCAGCAACTGCTCCGAATAAGCTCGTGGAGGTTCTTCACCATTTTCGTTTATGAAATTAATTGGTCGTGTCAAATGTTTTATGAGAAGTGATAATTGTTTTTGCTGAACCATTCCATCCCTTATGAATAACGAATCAGGGGCTGCATAACTTATCACTCTCAACTTTTTATTTATTCTTGCTTCTTTCAGATAATATCGTTCTGGCAAATCTTGTCGATTGATATTGGGTAAACGAGAAGCACCAAAGTAGTTTGGATTCATTTGCCCCCAAAATATAGTAACACTCAAGGGAAGCTCTGGATGCCGATTGGCAAGATTTACAAACGAGGTTAACGGTGAGCTAGGGTCTCTGAACGCATTTTCTTTCGGATCAATTTTCGGGTTAGGTATCACCAAATAATAGTTCCAGTTTACCGCCAACTCTTCTTGTATCCTAGTTCCTCGTTCAATTGCAATTCCATTGCTAACTCCCTCCTGCCCTGCTCCACCGGCATAATACGGACTCATCCAATTGTACAACCTCATAAAATCATTGTGTGGTTGATACCTTGGTTGAGGATACGATTTTAATTGAACCAAGGCATCGCTTTTTAGTTTTGGATAACCCACTTGAAACTCCAATGAATCAATATCGGCTAGCTCTTTATAGGTGACACTTTCTGTTTGTGAGCAACTACTTATTGCAAAAAGCAAAAAGGAAAACAAAATTAAATCTACTTTTTTCATTATTATGAACCTATTCGTTTGATTACTTGGTGTTGTATTTTCTCGAACAATTGATAAGGAGTAGATGTCCGCCAAGCCACATCATTCAATTGACCGCCTGATACGATATAATAATCAATGTTTACCGATTGAAACTCATCCAATACATGTTGACGAAAATTCAAAAACGCTATCCAACCATCTTCCACTTCTTCAAACCACTCTTCGTAATAACAATCATCCGATGCGTGGAAATTAAGTATATTCTCACCTATCAAAATAAATTTATTAACGCCATATTCCATGATTCGTTCAATGATATCGCGTTTCAAGGTCATGATATCATTGTTGATGCAATCGTTCCATTCGCCTATCAATTCAATAATTGCGAAACCTATCTCGTAATCAACGGCAAGTATTTTTATGTATAATGTGGGGGAATCAATATCGTCCCATTGAGGATGAATTAAATAATTATAGATGGCATTGGTGTATTCGAACTCGCTGTATTCTCGTTCGAAAAAAGGAGAACGTTCATCTTCCGATGCAACGTATATATGTCGCCAATTGAAATAAGGCTCTATGTCTTGCATCGTTTTCTATTTGTGTTTTTATCTTTTGTTCGGAGGCTATTCAATCAACCTTGAAACGCATCAACGGCTTTTCTCACACTACCGTATTTCTTTAGCATTTTGTTGGCCTCATGATACGAAACGTTCAATTCTTCTGCTATCATCTTAGTGCCTCTATCTACCAGTTTATTATTGCTCAGCTGCATGTCGACCATTTTATTTCCTTTCACTCTGCCAAGCTTAATCATCACCGATGTCGAAATCATGTTCAAGATGAGTTTTTGTGCTGTGCCCGATTTCATTCGTGTGCTTCCTGTTACAAATTCTGGTCCCACTACGATTTCTATTTTATGCTTTGCAGCTTTGGCCACCAAACTTCCTTTGTTGCAAACAATACAACCCGTAGTAATTGCTCGTGCATTACATTCTTTCAATGCACCATACACATAAGGTGTAGCACCCGAAGCAGCAATGCCTATGACCACGTCTTTCGAATTGATTTTATGTGCCAACAAATCTTTCCAACCTTGTGCTTTATCATCCTCAGCAAACTCTATTGCTTTGCGTATGGCTCTGTCGCCACCAGCAATCAAACCAATCACCATACCTTGAGGAACACCGTAAGTGGGTGGACATTCGCTTGCATCTACTATTCCTAATCGTCCACTTGTGCCCGCACCTATGTAAAACAAACGACCACCTTGATTCATTTGTTTAACAATTACCTTAACAAGTTTTTCAATATTAGGAATTACTTTTTCGATGGCAGTTGGAACCGTTTTATCTTCGTTGTTGATGTTATTGAGCAAGTCCTTCACACTCATTTTTTCGAGCGATGAATAGTGAGAAGACGATTCGGTTGTTTTCATTTTAATAAGTTAAGTTTAATAAATCCTCGGAAAATTTCCCGGATTATCTTCTCTCATCAATTCATAAATAACATCAAACACATCTTCTGCCGAAGGTTTCGAAAAATAATCTCCATCCGTGCCATAAGCTGGTCGGTGCTCCTTAGCGGTAATGGTAGTAGGTTCGGAGTCGAGGTATTTATATCCTTTCTGTTCTTCCAAGATGCGTTGCATGATGAATGAACTTGCTCCTCCCGGAACATCTTCATCCAATACCACTAGTCTATTTGTTTTCTTCAACGACTCCACAATCTGATGAGTTAAATCGAATGGCAACAAGGTTTGCACATCTATTACCTCCACCGAAATATCTGTTTCGGCTAGTTGTTTCACCGCTTCGAGCGCCACTCGGCAGCACGAACCATAGGTAACCAAGGTAACATCTGTTCCCTCGTGAATGGTTTCCACCAAGCCTAAAGGTATTTTGTATTCGCCAATGTTAGAAGGCATTTGTTCCTTTATACGATATCCATTCAATGGCTCTATAATCAATGCTGGTTCATCAGCCGACAATAAAGTATTGTAAAAGCCCGATGCTTGTTGAAGGTTTCTGGGCACACATACATGTATTCCTCGCAATGCATTAATGATAACCCCTAGCGGTGAACCACTGTGCCAAATACCTTCTAAGCGATGCCCTCTGGTACGAATTATCACAGGTGCTTTCTGCGCTCCTTTGGTTCGGTATTGAAGTGTTGCAAGGTCGTCACTCATAATTTGCAATGCATAGAGCAAATAATCTAAGTATTGAATTTCGGCTATTGGACGCATACCACGCAGTGCCAAACCAATTGCTTGTCCCATGATAGTGGCCTCACGTATACCGGTGTCGAACACCCTCACTTCTCCATACTTTGCTTGTAGCCTCACTAGTCCTTGGTTCACTCCACCTATCTTCCCCGAATCTTCACCAAATATAATTACCTCTGGATATTTAGTCAGTATAGCATCAAAGTTTTCGCGAAGCAATTCTCTACCATCTACCATCTTCACTTCCCCTTCGAACTCAGGTTTCACAGGTTTTACTTTGAGGGCACCAAACTCCGATTCGCTGTGCAAATACGAACTGTATCTATCATGGTTGGCTAGTTTCGACTCGTTCAGCCATTGTACTAGTTTTGCTTTCGCTGCTATGTTTTCGGCACGTGTCAAGCGCATTACTGCTTTAGCAGCCACTATCACGTCCTTTCTGTTAGGTTCTAAAATGGAGTATAATTCATTTTTCAGTTGCCCTATCTTTGCAGCGTATGCCGAACTTGCGGCTACCTCATCCATCAAAGCGTTTACTTCTTTCAACTCATTTTTTATTGGAGTGAGGTAGGCGTTCCAAGCTGCTGTTTTTGCTGCTATCACTGCTTTCTTGGCTTCCTCCTCTATCTCTTTCAATCGCTCCTCGTTGGCCAATTTATTTTTGAGTATCCACTCGCGCATCATTTTTATTCCATCATAGTCGAGCTCCCATTGAAGGCGCTCTTTCGATTTATATCGTTCGTGCGAACCCGATGTACTATGCCCTTGTGGCTGTGTTACCTCTTCCACATGCACCAGCACAGGCACATGTTGTTCTCGGCACACTTTGGCAGCTTTCTCATACGTCTCGCAAAGGTGTACATAATCCCAACCTTTGGTTTTGAATATCTCGTAGCCATTGCCGCCATTCTCGCGTTGAAAACCTTTTAATATTTCTGAAATACTTTCTTTAGTAGTTTGATATTTCTTAGGCACCGATATTCCATGTCCATCATCCCAAACCGAAATCAACATGGGTATTTGCATTACACCTGCTGCATTTATTGCCTCCCAAAACAAACCTTCCGAAGTACTTGCATCGCCTATCGTACCAAAAGCTATCTCATTGCCCTTGTTCGAAAACTTCTGAAACTTCTCCGTTTGCAATTCCTCATTGTTTTTATAATACTTCGAAGCCATGGCCAAACCTATCAAACGAGGCATTTGCGATGCAGTTGGCGAAATATCCGAAGAAGAATTTTTTTGTTTAGTAAGGTTTTTCCAAGTACCATCGGCATTCAAACTTCGGGTCGAAAAATGTCCACCCATCTGCCTTCCAGCACTCATAGGCTCGGCATCAGCATCCGTATGGCCATAAAGGCCAGCAAACCATTCTTGCAAACTCAAGTTCTCTATCGCAAACATAAAAGTTTGGTCGCGGTAATAGCCCGACCTAAAATCACCATCCCTAAAAACCTTGGCCATAGCCAACTGTGGTATTTCTTTACCATCGCCAAATATCCCAAACTTCGCTTTTCCAGTAAGCACTTCTCTGCGGCCCATCAAACTGGCTTCGCGGCTTTCGCAGGCTATACGGTAGTCGTTGAGCACTATTTTAATATAATCCGTAACTTTTACTGATGCCAATGATGTTGAATCTTCTTGTTTCGACATGCTTACTTTTTTTAGTTTTCGAGTTCACAAAGATAATGATTTAGATTTGCAGATTACATATTGAAGATTGGCAAATTGCAAATTGACAGATTACATATTGCCCAAACATCCAACAACAACTAAATCTCACATCTCAAATCTCATATCTCATATCTCATATCTCATATCTCAAATCTCAAATCTAAATCAGGGCAGGCAGTTCATCACACTTCGTTTCCTTTCGTCCTGCTTTCCGTTCCAATCTTTTTCTTTGCCCGAAAAGGACAAAGAAAAAGGATTTCCACTACAATCAGGTGCAGTTAGTCAGTCCATCACTCTTCGGCACCTGTCCCGACTCTTCGGGATTCGTAATCCTTCTAATTCTCTAGTAAGTCCCACTCCGTCACCCCTCTCCTTTGGAGAGGGGCAGGGGGTGAGGTCTACGAAAAATCGTCACCTTTCGCCCCCTCTCTTGGGAGAGGAGGGCAAACAGCCACTGGCTGTTTGAGCCAGCTCGGACGCCTGCGGGGAGAGGTGACCACCAAAACCAAACAATCCCCGTTTTTGTCACAATTATGTCATCATTTGCAAATCGTATTAAAATATTTTATATTTTTGCTACCACAATGCAACAAACAAATAACATACAACCCACACCATCACATCCATTAGCCCATTCATCATGGCCTTTCCGCCATTTTTCCGTATCCATTGCCACACATCACACACACATATATAATACACTCTATAATTTAGCATCCCATCAAAAACACCTAGTATCTCACACTCCGTCACCCCTCTCCGAAGGAGAGGGGCTGGGGGTGAGGTCATTACCATACATTTCCAACAATTACGTCTTTCTTAAACATTGCAACATAGATGTCAAACATTGCAACATAGATATCAAACATTGCAACATAGATATCAAACATTGCAACATAGATGTCAAACATTGCAACATAGATGTCAAACATTGCAACATAGATATCAAACATTGCAACATAGATATCAAACATTGCAA
>JBAXQU010000097.1:0-11906 GCA_037131555.1 Bacteroidota bacterium | reverse complement strand
TTTTCATTTCGTGTCAAATTTAAGATTTTGACACAGTTTATTGAATAGACTCGAAATGGTAATGACATCACTCGGAAAGTATATACGTGTTTGATTATTAGGCTTATATTCAATAAAGCTAACTTGTTTTTATCAATATAAATGAAAAAAAACTGCTGTTGCGGGTGAAATTGGTTGTGGTTTTGGGTGAAAATCGCTTCTGAAACATAAAAAAAGCCCCTTGCGGGGCTTTTTACTCTTATTAAATGTATAACTTAATTATTGTTCGCCATTGGCGATTAACCAAAAACTAATACACCAATTGGGAAACTTCAACTGCGGCTTTTACAAAGTTTACGAATAGGGGATGAGGGTTGGCCACCGTGCTTTTGTACTCGGGATGAAACTGAACGCCAACAAACCAAGGATGGTTTTTTATCTCCACTATTTCTACCAATCCTCCATCGGGGTTGATACCTGAAGCAATCATGCCTGCTTTATGGAAATCGGTAAGGTATTCGTTGTTGAACTCGTAGCGGTGGCGGTGACGTTCGTTTATTTCTTTTTGCTTGTAAATTTCGAATGCTTTTGTTCCTGCCAATATGTTGCAAGGATATGAACCCAAACGCATGGTTCCTCCTTTTTTGGTTATCATTTTTTGTGTTTCGAGCAAATCAATCACAGGATTGGTGGTGCCTGGGTTCATTTCGGTGGAGTTGGCATCTTTAAATCCAAGTACATTTCTTGCAAATTCGATTACTGCACATTGCATCCCTAAACATACTCCGAAGAAAGGAATATTGTTTTCGCGCACATATTTAATGGCGGCTATCTTTCCTTCAATTCCTCGTTGACCAAATCCGGGAGCCACTAGCACACCTTTCAATCCTTTGAATTTGCTTGCTACGTTGTCTTCGGAAATGCTTTCGGAATGTATCCATTCGATGGTTACTTTGCAGTCGTTGGCCGCACCAGCGTGTATAAAGGCTTCGGATATGGATTTGTACGAATCTTTCAACTCTACATATTTTCCTACCAAACCTATCCTTACCTCGTGTTTAGGGTTTTTGTATTTATGCAAAAATTCTTTCCATTTGGTCAAATCCAAATTATCGGAAACAGGCATCCCCAGTTGAGTAAGCACCACCACATCGAGTTGTTCTTCTTCCATCAAGAGGGGCACTTCGTAAATGGTGGCTGCATCGCGTGCTTCGATAACCGCATTGGGCGCTACGTTGCAGAATAGTGCAATTTTGTTTCGTATGTCTTTATTAATAGCGTGTTCGGTACGGCACACAAGGATGTCGGGCTGAACTCCGTATTCTAAAAGCAGTTTCACCGAATGTTGTGTTGGTTTTGTTTTCAATTCGCCTGTAGCCGAAAGGTAAGGCAACAAGGTGAGGTGAATAACCATGGCATCTTTGCCAAGTTCCCATCTCAACTGACGCACGGCTTCGATGTAGGGCAATGATTCGATATCGCCCACGGTACCGCCAATTTCGGTTATTACAAATTGGTAGTTTCCGGTTTTTCCAAGCAGTTTTATTCTGTTTTTAATCTCATCCGTAATATGAGGAATTACCTGAACGGTTTTTCCAAGATAATCTCCATGACGCTCTTTTTCAATCACCGTTTGGTAAATTCTACCCGTGGTAACGTTGTTGGCTTGCGATGTAGGAATGTTCAGAAAACGTTCGTAATGCCCCAAATCTAGGTCGGTTTCGGCACCATCATCAGTCACAAAACACTCGCCATGTTCGTATGGGTTAAGCGTTCCAGGGTCGACATTAATATAAGGGTCGAGCTTTTGAATGGTTACTGAATAACCTCTAGCTTGAAGTAGTTTGGCCAATGATGCAGCAAGTATTCCTTTTCCGAGTGATGAAGTTACCCCACCGGTAACAAAGATGTATTTAGTATGTGCCATAGCCTATTTTGAAGTTCCGTATCGTTATGTGTTTATCTTTTTTTTCCTTCCGAAAAGGAAGTTTGTTGGGTTGGGCAAAACTAAGAATTATTATGGCTGTTAAAACCGTTTGTTAATAATTTAGGAATAAAAAAAGTCCCGATTTCTCAGGACTTTTTTTTGAATGAAGAAAAAACGGTGTTATTAAAAAGTCATTACTAAACTTGCAGTTGGCAAAAATGGTAATTGGTCAACACGCTTAGAAGGGTCGGTTCTAGGTACATAGAACACATTTTGACGATTGTAAACATTGGTTGCGCCCACAGCAGCTTCTATTTTGGTGTTCTCGAACAGTTGGAATGAACGTTTGATGTTGATGTCCAAACGGTGATACCAAGGAAGTTCTTTCACTTGACCGTTAGCTAAAAAATAATTCAAGTCGCCATTGGTGCTTGTGTAATTGGTGTTGATACCTCCTTGGAAATTCAAATCTTCGTAGAACCCACCAGTAGGATTATAAGGGAATCCCGAACCGATGTTCCAACGTGCATCCAATTCCCAATTCAAGTTTTTACCAAATGTGTACGAACCAACGATGTTGATGTTATGTCTTCTGTCGTAGTGAGTACGGTAGGTTTGCACTCCATCCCAGTGGTCGATAAATCCAAGCGAATACACCACCCAAACATAGATGTGTTTATAATCGTATTTCAACACCATGTCAAATCCTTGTGCCTTGCCCGTTTCGATGATGTAATCTTTTTTCAACAAATCAGGCTTCAAGCGATTGTCTGGCGTGTCGTCATACAATTTATAAGGATTAAGATTGGTAAGTTGAGTAAAATCTTTTCTATACACTTCCACATTTAAGTCGAGGTGTTTGGCCAAGTCGAACTCGAATCCAGCAACATAATGATTTGCTAATTGCAATTTACTTCTGTTGGGGAAACTTGATTTTACATTTACTTTTTCACCATTTTGATTGATGTAACTGGATGGTAAATTATCAGGCCCTGACAAAAAACCATAAAACAAATTCACTACATCTCTATCGGTATTAGTGGCCAACAAGTTTTGAGAGTACATACCGGTAGCAAATTTAAATCTGATTTTATGTGTGATGTTCCATTTGGCATTCAATCGTGGTTCGGGCGATATGTTGGCAAGCGATGCATAATACTGTAAACGGAAACTTGGCTCAAGCACTATTCGTTTGCGTTTCGAAACCCATTTGTATTTCAAGAAACCACCAATTTCGGTAGTGTAATCTTGTTGAGTAATGTGGCGTTTCACCGAATTGTAAAAATCAAAATCAGTACTGAAACCATCCACATCAAGTCCGTAGTTAATCTCGCTAAGACCCATGAAATAAGTAAATCCAACACCCATGTTGAAACCTCTGATTTCACTTTTTTGTTCCGATTCACCTTCGGGTTTCATTTTTATTCCATATTGCGAATAAGCAAAATTACCGTTTACAAGTATTGGCGAATTCTGCGGTACCAAAAGGAAATTACCACCACCACCGTAGGAAGTCCAGTTCATATCTTGCAACGATTTATAACTTACCTTGTCGCTAAAATCAAATCCAAACAAGTTCAATTTACTACCGTTGTTTGCATTGAACGATATTTTACCATAATAGTCGTTGAACGAAAAAGGTAAACCATCCTTGTCAACATAAGAATATAAGGCCTTCGAAGTAGTTGGCAAATAAGAAGTTTTTGCCGAAAGAATAAATGATGAAGTGCCACTGCTACCTTCTTTGTATCTTTTCAAAGGGCCTTCGGCCAATAGTTTCGCACCAAACGGACTAGCGGCTATTTTACCCGCTACTCTTTTTTTGTTACCATCTCTGGTGGTGATGTCCATGATAGAAGAAACACGTCCACCGTATTCAGCACCAAAGCCTCCGCTGTAAACATCAGCGTTTCGGATGATATCAGCATCGAACACCGAAAACAAACCAATGGAGTGAAACGGATTATAAACAATCATTCCATCTAAAAGCACTTTGTTTTGTATCGGTGAGCCTCCACGGATGTACAACTGACCACCTTGGTCGCCCGTAAAAATTACACCCGGTAATACTTGTAAATACTGTGCCAAATCAGGTTCGCCACCCACTGTTGGTAATTTCTTAATGGCAATAGGGTCAATTTTATTTACCGAAACTTGTGTCTCTGTTTCCTTTGCTTCTTGCGCTGCCGAAACTTCAATGGTTTTTAGTTTGATATTATTTTTTACAAGGAAAAGTCTTTTATTGATAATCTCGCCTGCTTTTACACTCACTTGTTCTTGCAAGGTGTCGTATCCCAAAACGGAAGATACCATCAAGGTATAGTTACCGGGAGGGATTTTCGAAATGGAAAAAAAGCCATTCACATCTGTTGCTATCCCCATGCTCGTTCCTTTCAAAACCACGTTGGTAAACAATACCGGCTCACCCGATTCTTTTACATACACAAAGCCACGTATGTTTCCAGTAGTTGTTTGTTGTGCACTACCAGTTGACGTGATAAAAAGCAGAAGCGCGAAAAGCGTTATTTTTGTTAATGTTTTGTGCAAATTCATTTTAATAGTTTGTTTTTTAAAAACGCGTAAAAGTAATAAATTAAAGTTTACTCCTTACCAATTCCTTTATATTGCGACTTAGCCCCAATATCTATGGGTGAACGAGTGGAATAGGTTATCACCTAAGCCTTATTTTGATTCGGAAATAGCAAGCACTCTGTCGAATTCGGCAGCTGTTACAGCCGAAACCGAAAGACGACTCAGCCGAATGATTTGCATGGCAGCTAATTGTTTGTCGGCTTTTATTTGTGCAAGGGTAACCGGTTTCTTTAGTTTTTTGAACGGTGCAATTTCAACCACACTCCATGCGGTGTCTTCCGTGGTAGGGTCTTGATAAGCTTCCTTCACCACTTTGGCAATGCCTACTATTTCAAGTCCTTCATTGCTATGATAAAAAAACAAAAGGTCGCCTTTTTTCATTGCCCGCATATTGTTTCGAGCTGCGTAGTTGCGCACTCCATCCCACACTGCTTTTTTATCTTTTACAAATTGATCCCAACTATATTTAAACGGTTCGGACTTTACTAACCAATGATTCATAACAAACGAAAATTATTTTTTAAAATGATGTAAATGAAAACGAAGGGCGAAAATAATCATTCTCTATTGGTTTTTCGCCATAAAGTTATTGAGCTTAAAATTCAATTCTTCCACTATCTCTTCAAATGTTCTTGATTTAACACCCAACGAATTTTTTTTAATAAGAAAAGGAAAAGGCTCATTGAGTTGATTGAAGTTTTTATCCTTGATGATAAACGCTTCGATATGCGTGGTCGAACTTTCATCCAGTTCGCCAATGAGCACGTTGTCACAATTCAGATGCGCAACGGGTTGACTATTCACATCGAAAATGAGGTCCTTGCACTTGCCATTTTTTATTTCATCGGAATGCGAAGAATAGAAAAAATATACCGAACTGAAATTGTAAGCATGCTTGAAAGCAGCCATTATTTCTTTGTTGTCTTGTTCTTGTTTCAAACGGGCTTCTTCGGCCTGCTTTGTTTTTCCTTGTTTTAAATATCCATTAATTATCAAGTCTGATGTTTTTAATCGAACCAACAAAGCTCCATTTTTCAATAGTTTAATATTGCCGTGCGAATCGAGCTTCGAAACCTGCCCCCAATAAGGAGCAATGTAAACGAAGGTAAGAAACAGAAATGAGAGAAGTTTAATTTTCATTTATTGTTTTACGAATTTAGCAAATGTTTTTTTAGCATTGCCATTGGCTTCAAGTTATCAAAATTAATTTTCTTCATTTCCTCCGAATTCAAACGTGGATGTGTTCTAGTGGTTGTTTTTGCCAATTGAACACCAACAAAACTGAAAGTAAAAATGAAGATGAGCAAAACCGATTTTCTTATTTTCATGGTCAGAGATTTTTAAAACACAAATATAAGAATCTTTATCTGTCTTCACCTCATGTCAATCAAGTTTGAATTTAGTTGACAAACATCAGTCGGCTCAGTTATTCATATTTTATTATCTTTGAAAAAAAATAGATAGATGAGAACACATTACACATCCTTTGTTTTTAGTTTCCTTTTGTTAGTATTGCTTACGAACACTTCCCGTTCGCAAACACTCGATTCTACCAATTTACCAATTATCCTTCTCGATACTTATGGACAAATCATACTCGACAATCCTCGAATCACGGCTACTATGAGCGTTATTGATAATGGATTTGGAAACACCAATCATATCACCGACCCATCAACCGACTACAACGGAAAAATCACAATCGAAATAAGAGGCTCCACCTCTCAGCAATATCCTAAAAAAGCGTATGGTTTTTCAACGGTCGATTCGTTGGGAACCAATCTCAATTATCCGTTGATGGGAATGCCAGCCGAACACGATTGGATTTTATATGCTCCTTATCCCGATAAGACCATGATGCGGAACACACTTACATACTACCTTGCCAATAACATGGGGCATTATGCATCGCGAACTAAATTTGCCGAACTAGTTATAAATGGCAATTACCGTGGGGTGTACGAGTTACAAGAAAAAATTAAGCGCGATAGTAATAGAGTGAGCATCGCTACATTGCTGCCTATTGATACACTTGGTGATGAATTAACAGGCGGATACATCATCAAGGTTGATAAAGTTACAGGGAGCAGTACCGAAACATTTACTTCGAATTTCGACCCTGAAGTTTATTTTCAATATCACGACCCACAAGATATTGACTTGATGCCATCTCAAAAAAATTACATAATGAGTTATGTCGATTCGTTCGAAACTGCCTTGAACTCTCCCAATTTTGCCGATACCTCCATCGGTTTCCGAAAATATGCTAGCGAGAAATCATTCATCGATTTCTTTCTTTTGCAAGAATTAGGTCGCACGGTCGATGGATATAGGTCGTCTTGTTTTCTGCATAAAAATAAGAACAGTAACGGTGGCAAACTTAAAATGGGCCCAATGTGGGATTTTAATCTTTCGTTCGGAAACGCTGATTATTGCAGCGCATACGACAGCACCGGTTGGCAATATCAATTCAATAATATTTGTACAGGCTTTGTTCCTCATGTGCCATTTTGGTGGGATAGACTTTTGCAAGATACCTTGTTTAGTAATCATGTAAGGTGTCGATGGAACGATTTAAGAAGCAATTTGCTTAGCACCACTCATATCAATCACTGGATAGACTCGGTTGCAAATCTCCTCGATCAGTCGCAACAGCGCAATTATGCACTCTGGCCTATATTGGGCGTCTATGTCAACTGGGAATATTATGTAGGTCTTACCTATCAAGACGAAATAGACTACCTTAAAATGTGGATTGAAAAACGTTCCATTTGGATGGACAATCATTTGCCTGTGAATCCCAATTGCAATCCACTACCAGTGCATGTGCCCGAAGCATTACACCTCTCCACCATGAGTGTTGTGCCTAATCCTTCTTCCGGAAATTTCACTGTCAAGTTCAATAAAAATATTTCAAAAGGACATTTACAAGTTTATAATCTACTTGGTGAAAAGGTTTTGGAAGAGCCCATTAATCAAACCTCTCAATTCAATCTCGTCCTCACCAACATGCCTACTGGTATCTATCTATTAAAAGTAATGGACGGAAGCAGCACGCTTTCTTCAAAACTCATCAACCAATAAAGATAAAATAAACATCTTTTTTCGTTTCAATTCGTTCATGGTTGGTTAGTTTTCATTCAAAAAGAGTTATACCAATTTTTGAATTCTGCAAAATAGTCACTTGTAGCCAAATCGTTTGGTCAAAAAGTCATGAAACAATACTATTTTCAGCCATTTTGGCGGGGTTTTACATGTTTTGACAATTGGTTCAAAATTTGACAGACAAAGGAAAAAAAACAACATGAACTTAAATAATTTTACAATCAAATCGCAGGAAGCAGTGCAAAAAGCAATGCAGATAGCAACCAACAATGGGCAACAATCCATTGAAATTGGACATTTACTAAAAGGAATACTCGAAGTTGACGAAAACGTTACTCCTTTTATTCTGAAAAAACTCAATGTCAACACCGTTATTTTTGCTAAAGCCTTAGATAAAATTGTGGAGAGTTTTCCGAAAGTTTCGGGAGGGCAGCCATTTTTATCTACCGCAGCAAATCAAGCCTTATCAAAGGCTCCAATGTATTTAAAGGAGTTTGGCGATGAGTACGTTTCCATCGAGCATCTTTTGTTGGCCATTCTAACCACCAAAGACACCATCTCGCAATTGTTGAAAGACAATGGCGTAAATGAAAAAGACTTGAAACTAGCCATCAACGAACTTCGCAAAGGTGCTAAGGTGACGAGTCAGAGTGCCGAAGAAACCTACAATTCCTTAAACAAGTATGCCATCAATCTCAACGAGCAAGCCAAAAAAGGAAAGCTCGATCCTGTGATTGGTCGTGATGAAGAAATACGCAGAGTACTGCAAATTTTATCGCGTAGAACCAAGAACAACCCTATTTTAGTGGGCGAGCCAGGTGTGGGTAAAACCGCTATTGCCGAAGGGTTAGCACACCGTATCATCAATGGAGATGTTCCCGAAAACTTAAAAACGAAACAGATTTATGCCTTAGACATGGGTGCTTTAATTGCTGGTGCAAAATTCAAAGGGGAGTTTGAAGAACGTTTGAAAGCAGTGGTAAAAGAAGTAACTTCTGCCGAAGGAGAAATCATTTTATTTATTGACGAAATCCACACACTCATTGGTGCAGGTGGAGGCGAAGGAGCAATGGACGCTGCTAATATTTTAAAACCAGCCTTAGCGCGAGGAGAACTTAGAGCCATTGGTGCCACCACCTTGAATGAATTTCAAAAATATTTCGAAAAAGATAAAGCACTAGAGAGACGTTTTCAGAAAGTAATGGTCGATGAGCCTTCTGCCGAAGATGCCATCTCCATACTCCGTGGTATAAAAGAAAAATACGAAACACATCACAAGGTTCGTATTAAAGATGAAGCTATCATTTCGGCTGTAGAGCTTTCACAACGCTACATCAACGATCGTTTTCTTCCTGATAAGGCCATCGACTTAATGGATGAAGCAGCTTCTAAATTGCGTATGCAAATCAACTCCATGCCTATTGAGTTGGACGAAGTGGAGCGCAAAACTCGACAATTAGAAATTGAAAGAGAAGCGATAAAGCGCGAAAACGACAAGAAGAAATTAGAAGACTTGAACAAAGAAATTGCCGAGCTTTCTGATAAACGTACTAACCTTAGAGCCAAATGGCAAGGTGAAAAGGAAGTGGTGGAAGGAATTCAGAAAATAAAAGAAGAAATCGAACACTTCAAATTCGAAGCTGATCAGGCCGAACGAAATGGTGATTATGGAAAGGTGGCCGAAATACGATACGGTAAAATTAAAGAGTCGGAACTGCAACTGAAATCATTCGAAACTAAACTTGCAGACATGCAACAAGACGGTTCGCAAATGATAAAAGAAGAAGTCGATAGCGAGGACATTGCCGAAGCAGTTGCATCTTGGACAGGCATACCTGTTTCACGTATGTTGCAAAGCGAACGCGAAAAATTATTACACCTCGAAGAAGAACTTCACAAACGTGTGGTTGGGCAAGAAGAAGCGATAGAAGCCATTAGCGATTCAGTACGCAGAAGTAGAGCAGGTTTGCAAGATTCAAAGCGTCCTATTGGTTCCTTCATTTTTCTGGGTACTACCGGTGTTGGAAAAACAGAACTTGCAAAAGCATTGGCCGAATTTTTATTCAACAACGAAAATAGCATGACACGTATTGATATGAGCGAATATCAAGAACGACATGCTGTAAGTCGTTTGGTGGGAGCTCCTCCGGGATATGTTGGGTACGAAGAAGGTGGACAATTAACCGAAGCTGTACGCAGAAAACCATACAGTGTCGTATTGCTCGATGAGATTGAAAAGGCTCACCCTGATGTATTCAACATCTTGCTACAAGTATTGGATGACGGCAGGTTAACCGATAACAAAGGACGTGTGGTGAATTTCAAAAACACCATCATCATCATGACTTCAAACATGGGCTCTCATCTCATTCAAGAGAATTTCGAAAAAATGAATGAGTCGAACAGAGAAGAAATCATTGCCAAAACCAAAGTTGAAGTTTTTGAATTATTGAAAAAGTCCATTCGTCCCGAATTCCTCAATCGTATTGATGAAACCATCATGTTCACTCCGCTCACACGCGAGAATGTACATCGCATTGTTGAGTTGCAATTCGTTGGAATTTCAAAAATGTTGGAAGAAAACAATATTCATCTTTCAGCAAGCAAAGATGCCATTGATTGGTTATCCCAACTTGGTTTCGACCCTCAATTCGGAGCTCGTCCCATCAAACGGGTTATTCAGAAAAGGGTACTTAACGAACTTTCGAAGCAAATTTTGGCAGGAAAAGTCGAAAAAGATGCTAACATCGTTTTGGATGTTTTTAACAATGAATTTGTCTTCCGAAACCCTATAAAAGAGGACAATACGCCCAAAAAGACAAAAAAGGAAAAGGTGTAATTTGGGGCGGTTGTTAATAAGATTGTGTTAATTTCTGTTAACCGAGTAACCATTGGTTGATTAATTGCATTACATTTATAAAAAAAATAAAAATGATATATAAGATGAGAACAAAGAAAGTTAAAATAGACCTTCGTCCAAAGATTAAAATAAAGATAGACAATAGAACCATCATCACCGTTCGTTCAATGGAAGCATTCAAAGCTTGGAAAGAACGTTTTCCTGAAGCCGTGATTATGGAATAATCAATGGTCAAAAAAAACTAAAGCGCAACACATAACAAAATGTTGCGCTTTTTTTATTTCTTAAAATTTGATTCAATCTCGCTTTCTGCTTATTTAAATGGAAGAGTCAGGATTATATATTTTAAAGCGATTTGGGTTGTTTAATGGTTTATTCAATTTCTTCACTAGTTTTATAATCACTATAGTTCTCAGGTGCATAAGTTACACGTGCAAAGTTCTTTGTTATTAAATCGGTACCTACAATTTTTCCATCATATTTTAAAATTTTATCACGCCATATTTCGTTCTTGCGATAAAATTCTCCTTCTATCTTTAAGAATTGATGGTCTTTTTCAATCACATGATATGAATAATCAAGTTCATTATTTATCCTTAATTCTCCTTCCAAACATTTATCTGTAAGCCACAGGTTTATTTGAAAAGTGTGTTCTGTGTTATTTGTAAATTGATAATCCCGATAATTATAAAAAACGGTCGCACCGCTACCAAACGGCAAAACACGTCCATCGTCAGGAAATGGGTCAAATGAATGGTGATAACGTTCGGTAACTGTCAATGGACTATGAATGATAAGCCAATGGATAAGATTTGAAATTTGGCAAATTCCCCCACCAACTCCTGCTCGTGCCTTTCCGAATGATAATTCCATACCAAGCAAATAACCTTTCTTTTCGGTTGGCAGACCCACAAGTTTACAAAAAGAAAATGTTTCTCCAGGTCTTATTAATATACCATCTATGTTACTAATTGCTATTCTTAGATTTGTAACTTTATTAACTTGTAATTGCCTATCACTCTCACCAAGTTTCTTCAACAATACGGATTGATGTTTTTTTATTCTGATAGCTAGCTTATCCGAAGTTTTTTTTCGAACATATTTTTTCTTGCCAAAATACCATTCCGCATAACGTCCAAATCTTCTTGTCCAAACGGCTATAAAATATAATGCAGGATGTCTTTGACTAATTAGTTTTCGCTGTATCACTGATGTTTTACTATTTTCTACTTTACAGGTGTTTTTCGCCTCCAAACATCCTTAAATTTCAATACTACTCCGTCACCCCTCTACTTTGGAGAGGGGCCGAGGGTGAGGTCAAATATACAATAAAAAATCTTGTGCCTTTTTAAAGAGCAGGATCTAATTGTAAGCAATATGTAGCTAGTTTCGAGTTCGAATCGGTTTCATTCGAGTTCGAATTGGTTTCATTCGAGTTCGAAT
>JBAXQU010000096.1:0-12124 GCA_037131555.1 Bacteroidota bacterium | reverse complement strand
GATGGCGTAATTCCCCAAAACCACTATCACAACTAAGCCCCGCAAGGGGCTTTTTATTTCCCTCCCAAATATCTCACATCTCAATACTCAAATTTAATATCTCAAATCTAAATTAGAGTAGGTAGTTCATCACTCTTCGTTTCCCCTCCTCCCGCTATCCGCTTCAAGTCCGACCACCGCACAAACTCTCTCGCTTCGGGCTTTTCGCTACTATCGGGCGCAGTTAGTCAGCGCATCACTCTTCGTTATCCAACCAATCCTAAATCCCACACACAATAATCTAATACTCACCCTCCAACTTTAAACTATCCGCCTTCATGTCTTTCCTGTCCCGACCATTCGGGAGCAATAAAATAAATGCTAGATTCTTAATTCTCCAATCACGAAGAAAATAATTCCTACTTTTGTAAAGAAAAATCAGGAAAACAAGTGCTATGTTAAAACAAATTCAAACACAAAAGTTAGGTCAACGTTTATCTCCTCAACAAATCCAGTTGATGAAAATGTTAGAACTACCTACCATTGCATTGGAACAACGCGTGAAAGAGGAGATGGAAGTGAATCCTGCATTGGAAGAAGGTATTGATACGGAAGAAGAAAAATCGACCGAAGAAGAAAGCGAAGACTATGATGATGTGCCTGCTGATGAAGAACATCAAACGGAAGATTTCTCGATAAGCGATTATATGGACGATGACGAGGGGGCGAGCTATAAAGAAAAATCGAACAACAAAAGCCCTGACGAAGAAAAAAAAGAAATCCCTTTCTCCATAGGCATCTCGTTTCAAGACATCTTGGAAGAACAACTTGCCATGAAAAGCCTTACGCCTCATCAGCATCAGGTTTCCATCTATTTAATCGGGAATCTGGATGATGACGGATACCTAAGGCGCGATCTCGAATCGATTGTAGATGACCTTGCATTCTCTCAAAACATCACCACCACTATCGAAGAGTTGAGCTATCTACTCACCGTGATTCAAGATTTCGAACCAGCAGGCATAGGAGCACGCAACCTTCAAGAATGTTTGTTGCTTCAACTGAAACGAAAAGAAGTTCAAACCATGGTGGTAGAGCTAGCCACCGATGTAGTAGAAAATCACATGGAAGAGTTTTCGAGGAAACACTACGACAAGATAGCCAGACGATTGAAGCTTGACGAAGAAATGCTGAAAGCCGTTATTCATGAGATATTGAAACTAAACCCAAGGCCAGGCAATTCGACCTCAGACGGACTAAAAAGTCAACAACAAATACTTCCCGATTTCACCATCACCAACGAAGATGGAATGCTCATACTCTCACTCAATGGCCGTAATTATCCCGATTTGCGAGTGAGTAAAGAATACTTAGAAATGCAAAAGGAGTATGCTAAGAAAAAAAGTAAAGCCGAAAAAGAAGCATCAAGTTTTGTAAAACAAAAACTTGAAGGAGCCCGTTGGTTTATCGATGCGCTTCAGCAGCGCGCCCAAACCTTGCTCTATACCATGAATTGCATCATGGAGTTTCAGCGCGAGTACTTTTTAACCGGTGACGAAACCAAGTTGAAACCAATGATACTAAAAGACATTGCGGAGCAAGTGAGTTTAGATATTTCAACCGTTTCGCGCGTGGCCAATAGCAAATACGTTACAACACCTTTCGGAACATTTTTAATAAAAACATTTTTTAGTGAGTCGTTAACCAACGATGAAGGCGAAGAAGTATCAACACGCGAAGTGAAAAAAATACTAATCGATTGTATCTCTGCCGAAGATAAAAAACAACCACTCACAGATGATAAGTTGATGGAAATCCTTATCGAAAAAGGTTACAACATAGCCCGCAGAACAATAGCTAAATACCGAGAACATTTAGAAATTCCAGTAGCGCGATTAAGAAAAGAATTATAAGTGATAACTGACGAAACACAACCCATTGCTAATGGGTTAAAAGGAAATCGGTTTGCAAAACTGGTCTCTTATAGTCTACATCCATTGTTGATGCCAACCTATGGATTTATGATTCTGTTTTTTTCCAGAAATTACATTTCTACCTTCACCCCCATGCGTATAAAAGTAATGCTGATAGCAATTACTTTCTTTTTTACTTTTTTCTTACCTGCAGTCAATACCTTAATATTATTGCGCATCGGGCGAGTAAAGAGTTTGGAAATGGAACTACGTAAAGAACGAAGGATACCGTATAGCATCACCTTGCTTTATTATTTCCCATTGTTGTATTTGTTTTACAATGCCGATTTTCCAAGTGTTTATAAGATACTCATCCTAGGTGCCACCATCTCGCTTTTGTTCACCTTGCTCATTAATAATAAATGGAAGATAAGCGCTCACACTGTTGGAATAGGTGGTATAGCGGGAGCAATACTTGGTATCATGTTTCGCTTGCAACTCGATATGCAATTTATTTTTATGTTATCGCTTCTTGTGGCAGGCATTGTGGGCTATGCCCGATTGAAGTTGAACTCACATACCCCAGCCCAAGTTTATTGTGGTTTCGTTTTGGGTTTTGTTGTTGAGTTTTTATTGATGATTTTCTACCGTTAGGTAAATTACATCTGTATTGCTTTCAAGAAATCGGGAGGCACTTGCACTCCGCGCTTTTGTGCTTCGGCAGTATAGTATCGCGCCTTTTCAAAATCTTTCAAGTCGGCATTTACCAAAGCCAAACTTTGATAAGCATCCGTATAATCAGGGTTGAGTGAAATTACTTTTTCGAAATTCTTCTCTGCATCTTCCAATCGGTGTACACTATAATATACATAAGCCAAGTTGTAATACGCCTTATCCGAACTTGGTGTAATTTGTATTTCGGCAATGAAACAAGAGATGGCTTTGTCCCAAGCTTGACGGTCTTTATAGATAATACCCAAATCATTATTGATAGAAGGTTCGTTTGGGTTGAGGTTTTTTGCTTTTGTATAAAGGGTTTCGGCCATGTCAAGATTTCCATCTTTGTAATACACACTTGCTGCAATTTTATTTACATACACCGAGTTGGGCGAAGTCTTGGTAGCGTTTCCCCAGAAGCTTAATTTGTCCGAAAAGTTTAAACTATACATATAGTTTAATGGAATAAACACAAGACAACTTGCGATGGCTACTATGTTGAATGTACGATACCATTTAGCAGTTCGTTTACCAATGGTGAGTTCGCTAATTAAGATGAATACACCAATGAGTGGAAGGTACAAACGTTGTTCGTAAAAGAATGCCGACTCTTTTGGAACCACAAGTACAGGTATTAAAAAAGCCACGAACCAACAAGCACCAAACCAGGCTAGCAACGAAAACTTAGTGCGTGTGATGAAAAACAATGAAGCAATAATAAGGATAGTGAATAATCCATATACGATGGAACTATCAACAATGGTAGGCATCACCGAAAGATTAAACGGAAGAAGAATTTTGCCAGCATAAAGGAGTAGAGCAGGTAAGTTGTTCGGAATGTTTGCAAGGAATTCAACAGGGTGGGCTCCTTGCGAGGTTTGAATCGCATGGTTTCGAGCTACCATCAATAACAAAATGGAAACTCCCCAAGCCGACAAAGCAACTACATTTGATTTAGAAATCCAAGGACGATTGCCCCAAAATTTCAACATAAGCAAATACAAGAACGGAAGCACAATGGCTGTTTCTTTGGTAAACAACGCTAAACAAAAAAAGAGGAGGTGTAAGAATAACTGAATCCCTTTTTCTGTTTTGATATAGTTCATCAAACATATAAAAGAGGAAAGGACGAACACAGCAAGTAAGGAATCGTTTCGTCCCGGAATCCATGCTACCGCTTGTACCAAAGCAGGATGAACTGTGAGCAGAAGGCTAAGTAGCAAAGCAACTTCTCTGCGTATCCCTAGTTTTATAAGCAATAGCAGCAGTAAACAAGCCGATAGTAAGTGAAAAACAATGTTCGAAAAATGATACACCTTCAATGACATCTTACCCAATGTGCCATCTACAATGAGTGAACTCACAAAAATGGGACGATAAAAAGTTCCTCTTTTTTCTTTAAACACATCGAGCTGAAATGCTTTAGGTATGCTAGCCAATTTCGACACAAACGCTTTGTCATCGGCAATTAGCGTCTTGTCGTCCATGTTGGCATAATCAAATTTCAGCGTATGCGAATACAATAGCAAGCCTACCAAAATAATTAAGACAAATGAATAGAGATGGTTAGTGGCTAACGAAGAAAAGAATGAAGGAGTTTTAGTAACAGTTGCCGAGGTTGTTTTGGTCCTTGTTTTCATCTTCCAGAATCAAAGAAAAATCAATTCTTAATAAATCGTGTGGAGAATATCGGATTCGAACCGACCACCTCTTGCCTGCCAGGCAAGCGCTCTAGCCAAATGAGCTAATCCCCCTTGTAAAATAGATTGGGTGCAAAAATATCAAATAAAGTGTAGGGAACACTAATTTTTTAAAAATACATTTTTAGAAACCGAGTTTTGACATTCGCACTTATACTTCTATCTTTGTCCATCAAAAAAAAGAAAAATGTCAGACGATAGAATAGATTCAAACAAAGCACCCGAACCAGTTGGTGCATATCCTCATGCCCGCAGAGTAGGCAATTTATTATTCCTTTCGGGAGTAGGGCCTAGGGAACGCGGCACCAAAAAAATCCCAGGTGTGGACTTAGATGAAAATGGAAACATTGTTTCTTACGATATCGAAACCCAATGCAATGCCGTATTTCAGAATGTAAAATACATTTTGGAAGCAGCTGGAAGCAGTTGGGAGCAAATGGTGGATGTTCAAGTTTTTCTTACTAATATGAAAGATGATTTTGCAACCTACAACCGTGTGTACGCTGAATGGTTTAAGGATAATCAACCTTGCAGAACAACAGTGGAGATAAATTGTTTACCAACTCCAATCGCTATAGAATTAAAGGTGATTGCCACTGTTTAATTTTCATTTCCATTAGCCCCTTTTATCCTGTTGGATGAAAGGGGCTTTTTTTTATCTTTGCCATCCTTAATTTTTGGGTAAAAATAAATCTCAGATGAGTAAAACATATAAAACATACACCAGTCTTAATCTTTCGCAAACAGCCAAAGATGTGCAGAAGACATGGGATGAAAACAAAACTTTCGAAAAATCCATCACTTCGCGCGAAGGAAAAACACCATTTGTGTTTTACGAAGGGCCTCCAAGTGCCAATGGTTTACCGGGTATTCACCACGTGATGAGCCGTTCCATTAAAGATATTTTTTGCAGATACAAAACACAAAAAGGTTTTCAGGTAAAACGAAAAGCCGGTTGGGATACGCATGGTTTGCCAATAGAACTAAGTGTGGAGAAGGCTTTAGGGATTACCAAAGAAGACATCGGGAAGAAAATTTCGGTGGAACAATACAACATCGAATGCCGCAAAGATGTGATGAAATATACCGATGTATGGGCAGATGTTACTGCAAAGATGGGCTATTGGGTAGACATGGAACACCCTTACATAACCTACGACAATCGCTACATCGAATCCGTTTGGTGGTTGCTGAATAATTTATATTCGAAAGGGGCAATTTATAAAGGCTTCACCATTCAGCCCTATTCACCTGCTGCTGGTACCGGACTTTCTACACACGAATTAAATCAACCGGGATGTTATAGAGATGTGAAAGATAGAACAGCTGTGGCAATGTTTAAAGCAGTTTCAAGTCCAATGTTAGAAAGTTTAAAGTTAACAGGTGATGTTTATTTCCTTGCCTGGACAACTACACCTTGGACATTGCCTAGTAATACGGCTTTAGCTGTGGGTAAGAATATTGAATATGTATTGGTAAAAACTTTTTACCCTTCTCATACATTTGGAGAAGTCATTACCGTCATTCTTGCAAAAGAATTAGTGTCAAGGTACTTTAATACAAAACCTGATGGTTCAATATTTTTATTGAATGGAAAGAAGGAAATGCCTTCTGAAATTTTAGGAACTATCAAAGGTTCCGACTTAGAAGGGTTAAAATACGAACAACTTCTCCCTTTTGCTCAGCCAACTGATGGCGATGCTTTCAAAGTAATCGTTGGAGATTTTGTAACCACTGAAGATGGTACCGGTATTGTACACATTGCACCTAGTTTTGGTGCAGACGATTTTCGTGTTGCTAAACAAAACGGAATCGGTTCCTTAACATTGGTGGACAGACGAGGTAAGTTTTTGCCGGAAGTGAAAGACGGTGTGTTTTTGTACGGTGAAGAATATGTAAAAGAAGCCTATTTAACAGACGATGAAAAAGAACATGAGTTCAGGTTTCAGAAAAAAATATTAGAAGATAACGGAAAAATAAAAGAGCTGAAAGCCTATCTGAGTGTGGACGAACGTATCGTGTTGAAACTTCAGGAAGAAGGCAAACTCTTTAAAAAAGAATCCTACGAACACAGCTATCCTCACTGCTGGCGCACCGATAAGCCGGTATTGTATTATCCTTTGGATTCATGGTTTATTAAAACTACCGACTATAAGGAGCGAATGATTGAACTGAACAAAACTATCAACTGGAAACCGGAATCTACCGGTACAGGGCGTTTTGGCAACTGGCTCGAAAATTTGAACGACTGGAATTTGTCGCGTTCCCGCTTCTGGGGCATTCCTATTCCTATCTGGACAGAAGCCTCCCCCGACCCCTCCGAAGGAGGGGAGGTTGAGCGCATTTGCATTGGCTCGGCAGAACAATTAAAAAAAGAAATTGATAAAGCAGTAAAGGCCGGATTTATGAAATCCAATCCGCTTGGTGCATTTACGGTGGGAGATAACACTGCGGATAATTACAATACATTTGATTTACATAAACCTTATGCAGATGAAATTATTTTGGTTTCTTCAAATGGAAACAAAATGTTTCGTGAACCGGATTTAATTGATGTATGGTTCGATTCGGGTTCTATGCCTTATGCACAGTTACATTATCCTTTTGAAAACAAAGAATTAATTGACAATAAAAAATATTATCCTGCCGATTTTATTGCCGAAGGTGTTGACCAAACTCGTGGTTGGTTCTTTACACTACATGCCATAGGCACTATGTGTTTCGATTCTGTTGCTTTCAAAAATGTGGTGAGTAATGGTTTGGTGCTCGATAAAAACGGGCAAAAAATGAGCAAGCGTTTGGGCAATGCCGTTAACCCCTTCGAAACAATCGAGAAATACGGACCTGACGCCACTCGCTGGTATATGATAACCAACGCTGCTCCCTGGGACAATCTTAAATTCGATTTGGAAGGCATTACCGAGGTTCAGCGTAAGTTTTTCGGAACATTGCACAACACCTATTCATTCTTTGCATTGTATGCAAATGTGGATGGGTTCAGTTATTCAGAAGCAGAAATACCAATGAAAGACCGTGCCGAAATAGACCGCTGGATTATTTCGGAATTGAATACATTGATTAAAAAAGTGGATGAAGCTTACAGCGATTACGAACCTCACCGTGCAGGCCGATACATAGAGTCGTTTGTTGACGAACATTTGAGCAATTGGTACGTACGTTTGTGCAGAAGACGTTTCTGGAAAGGTGATTATTCTCAGGATAAAATTGCTGCCTACCAAACCTTATATACTTGTCTCGAAGTTATTGCTAAACTTTCGGCTCCCATCGCGCCATTCTTTATGGACAGATTATTTACTGATTTGAATGCGGTTACCGGCCGTGATTCGTTCGAGTCATTACATTTAAGCGAGTTCCCCGTGAGCAACGAAACGAACATTGACAAAAACTTAGAAGAACGTATGGAGCTTGCTCAAAAGATTTCTTCTATGGTATTGTCCATTCGTAAAAAAGAAAATATCCGTGTTCGCCAACCGTTAAATAGAATTCAAATTCCGGTTTTAGACGATTCATATAAATCCAAAATAGAAGCGGTAAAAGATTTAATTTTATCCGAGGTAAACGTAAAACACCTCGACCTGGTTGACGAATCGCAAACTCAAATCGTAAAGAATTTGAAATTGAATTTCAAAACCCTTGGAAAGAGCTATGGGCAGTATATGAAGTTAATTCAGGCTTATTCAAAAGATAATGCAAATTTGATTATCAGTGATGTTGAGAAACATGGAAAACATATCATAGGCAATATTGAATCAAAATATTCAGGCTTCTTGGGAGATTCCAAATCTTCATTAGAAATCATACTCTATGCTGAAGATGTAGAAATTATTCCTGTTGATATTCCCGGATGGAAAGTGTCTAATTCAGGTCAATTAACCGTAGCCCTCGATGTTACCATCACTCCCGAACTAAGGGAAGAAGGTCTGGCTCGTGAGTTGGTAAACCGTATTCAAAACCTAAGAAAAGACAGCAATCTTGATGTAACTGACCGCATAGAAGTAAAAATTCAAAGAAATTCTTCAATAAATTCAGCCATAAATAATAATTTGGACTATATTTGCGCGGAAATTTTAGCTTCTTCTTTGGAGTTAGTAGATGTTCTTGAGTCGGCAAACGGCTCAGAGATTGAATTAGAAGAAGAAATAAAAACTTTAATTACTATTACTAAATTTAATTAACAATTCTGACACATGGCTAAAAAAGTAACAAAAGGTAAACCAGTAAAGAAATCTGCGAAACCTGTAAAGAAAGCGGTAGCAAAAAAGCCAGCGAAAAAAGCTCCTGCAAAAAAAGCTGCGAAACCAGTTAAAAAAGCGGCTCCTAAAAAACTTGTAAAAAAGGTGGCACCTCCTAAAAAAGCAGCTAAACCTGCTAAAAAGGTGGTAGCTAAAAAGCCTATTAAAAAAGCAGTGGTAAAAAAAGTAGTAGCTAAAAAAGTTACTCCTAAAAAAGTAGCTAAACCAGCTGCAAAGCCCGTTGCTAAAAAAGCAGTAAAAAAGGTAGAAGTTAAAAACGCGGTGAAACCAGCGAAAAAGGCTTTAGCCCCTAAAAAGCCAATTGCTCCAGTTGCTAAAAAAGAAGTTGCTAAAAAAGAAGTTGCTAAAAAAGAAGTTGCTAAAAAGGTGGTAAAAGAAGTGGTAAAGGAAGTAAAAGTTGTTAAACCTATTCCTGCTCCAACAAAAAAAACAGCTCCTGTTGCTAAGAAAAAACAGGATTTGGTTATTGATATGGAAGAGGATCATCATACTTTTGGTGAAATGCCTGCGGTGGAGTACAAAACTCCAACCATTCGCAAACCTCAAGGTCCGGCACCTACACCATTTATCAATACTGATAAACGTACACGTTATACCGATGCTGAATTGAAAGAATTCAAACAGTTAATACTTAAAAAACTTGGCGAAGCTCAAAAAGATTATGAGTTGCTAAAAAGCACTCTTTCGCACAGAGACGACCATGGTACTGATGATACTTCTCCAACCTTTAAACTTTTGGAAGATGGATCAGATGTATTATCAAAAGAAGAAACAGCACACTTAGCAGGTCGTCAGGAAAAATTCATCCAGAACTTGCAAAATGCACTTATTCGTATCGAAAATAAAACGTATGGTATTTGCCGTGCTACTGGAAAGTTAATTTCCAAAGAACGTTTGAGAAGTGTGCCTCATGCTACATTAGCGATTGAAGCAAAACTCGTTCAGAAATCTTAATTACATTTTCACAAATATCGTTCAAAGAAAGGTTACCATTGGGTAGCCTTTTTTTGTTTCTATTTGAATAATAAAAGCAAAATAATTTAGTGGAAACAATTTAAACCGTTTGTTTTGGAAAAGAACATTGTTATTGTTAGTAGGTTGCTGATTTTTCTTTCTGCAATTGTTTTCATCATGCTCTATTTTGAATTGAGTTTTTATAATCGCCCAGCTTCGGGTGACGATTTGTTGTATATCGAGATTTTAAAAGGCAAGAATATGTTAGAGTTCGTCAATGGATTTTATCAACACATGAGTGGAAGATGGGCAAGCTATTCAATTTTTTATAGTGTAGTTTCGTTTAGTGTTTCGTTTCTAGCCATTCATTATTATTTGTTCATTTACTATTGTTTTACATTTGGTATTCTACTCTATGCTGTAAATGCGATATTAAGTATTGGAATAAGCAGGTTGTTTGATACAACAATTGATAAAAAGACATCACTAATTTATAGTGTGCTTTTTATCGCTACTTTATATTTTCTTACTTGTAATCATATTGAAGTATGGTGGTGGTTTTGTGCTAGTAATCATGCTTTGCAGGGTATGGTTTTTCTTATGCTTGGAATGGCCCTATTATTAAAAGAAAAAAAGCAATTTATTCATTATATTCTTATTGCTTTCAGCTTCGCCATTGTGGGTGGTACTTATGAAGTCTATCTTTTTATTACACTTCTCTTATTTGTTTTAGGGTTTATTTATTTGATGGTTAAGAATCGAGAAATAGTTCAAGTAAAAAAATACAATTATTTATATGGAATCGCTGTTGCATTTTTGTTCTTGGTTATCTCTGGTATTGTTTCGTATTCGGCTCCTGGCAATGTCAATAGGCTGAAGACGGAAATTGCGGATTACGTGCAAACGGTCAATCCTTCAAATGCATTCAGCTTTTTCGCTTTTGATACAACTATTCTTTTTCAAAAAAAATACATTCTAGGTATTGGATTATCTTCATTGTGGTTAATATTAGGAAGGAATTTAAGTATTAAAAATACTATTAATATAGAATTAGCTAAAAAGTGGATAGTAATATTCCTTGTAATTCTATCCGTTTCAATTCTGTCGATGTTTATCTTTCAATCCTATTTTTTAAAAGGCGTCATCATTCCAGCTAGGGGATGGACATACAGTAGCCTTATCCTTACCTTCCTTTTGTGTATTTCATTTCTTACCTTTGGTACGTATATGAAATTAGCTAGTTCGTATCTTCAACTATTTATTCGGGTAATTATTCCAGGAGTTGTTTTGTTGGCTCTTTCATTAAGCCTATTCAAACAATATTACTACACAAGAAATTTTGCAACGGAATATGATAATTTGATTTCGCTACTTGTGGACAGACAAAATCATGGAATGAAAGAAACGGTTTATGTAGCCCCTTTGCCCGAATCAGGGATGCTAATACAGATGGATATTAGTGATAGTAGTGTAACAGTCCCGATAAAAGAAATTCTTAATCTTCCATTTGATATAGCTGTAAAAAAGTAAAGGAAAAGTTAAAGGACATCCTTATTTAAATTATGACTCATCTGGTATTTTTTAGCAAATCCTTTCTTATGATTATCCTTGTAAGATTCTACTACAAACAAAAGTATACGAGAGGATATTCGAACTTAGCAAAAAAAAAATGTAATTTATTCGATGAAATATGTACTTTTGCGTTCCTGAAAAAATCTTTAGGAAATGATTATCTTCTAATAATAAATTACAAATAGTACTTCCCGTTGAAAAAACCATTAATCGTTATTTTCCTTATTCTTCTGATTGATCAGCTGATAAAAACCTATATCAAAACGCATTTTTATCTTGGGCAAGAACTTCATGTGGCAGGCAATTGGTTTATTCTTCATTTTACCGAAAACAATGGAATGGCTTATGGTATGGAGTTTGGCGGTCAGTTCGGAAAGATATTCCTCAGCTCATTTCGTATTGTGGCGGTAGCTGGTATCGGTTATTATTTGTGGACATTAACCAAAAAGAAAGAAGATCAATTATACGTAATCTGTATTGCTTTGATATTTGCCGGAGCGCTCGGAAACATCATTGATAGTGCTTTTTATGGTGTACTATTTAGCGATAGCAATTATGATGTCGCTCGTTTTATGCCTGCCGAAGGAGGATACGAAAGTTTCTTACATGGTAAAGTAGTCGATATGTTTTACTTCCCAGTTATTCAGGGTCATTTCCCCACTTGGTTTCCTTTCTGGGGTGGCGAAGAATTTCTTTTCTTCCGTCCCGTATTCAATTTTGCCGATGCTTCCATCAGTGTGGGAGTGGCGTTAATCATGGTTTTTCAAATCCGATTTTTCGGGAAGAAACCTATAGCCGTTGAACAAACCAATCCCGTTATCCCTCCTGAGCAAGATGCTCCTCAACAGCAAACTTCCATATAACCATTAATAACCTTTCTAAATGATAGGTTATTAACACAATTTATTTTTCACCAACCATTCTGCTATCTGCACCGCATTGGTCGCTGCTCCCTTGCGCAAATTATCAGCCACTATAAACATGTTCAGCGTCCTTGCCTGACTTTCATCTCTTC
>JBAXQU010000095.1:0-12550 GCA_037131555.1 Bacteroidota bacterium | reverse complement strand
CTATCAACTGAAGTCGTAGAAACACATCTATTTAAACACTATATTTGATTCAACATCCTCCGAAATGCCTTCTCCAGCTTTAACTTGTTTTAATAATTTCAAATAACGCTTAGTCGGCTTCCCGTTATATGTCTTTTTGAAATGCTTACTATATATCTCTTCATATGCTATTTCGCAACCAAATAGCTTATCTAATTGTTTACCTAGCCATCTGTTTTTATAGCTATACGTTTGCTTTTCATACATACATCCGCTGAAAGCTGAACGGTGGTAAAAATAGGTGTCGGCTAAATACAGCTTTCTACAACGCTTACCAGTATAAGGGCAAACAAAAAACCAAACAACTCCTTTGCCAAAATTAGAGGGAATTGAAACAAGTTGCACCCTGTAATTAATCGGAGTATCGTTGAACTTGTAATCCAATTGAAGGTATGAGTTTTCGGACTGTATATTCACCCATATTGAAATACTGGCTGTTTTATTTCCATTCCTACTCCAAGTTATTGTACCGCTTTGCCATTGGTTCGGCTTTAAATAACCATGTTTTTTCAAAAAGGAAATACTAACGGTTTTTAATTGATCAAACAAGGTTGGGAATGTTTGGGGCTTTGGCATTTGAAATTTATTTTGAAAAATTGAAACCTAAATCTTTAGGGAATTTTACCTATTCATGCCATGTTATTACTTTAAACTCATCTGGTTCACCCAATTTATGGGTAACGCTTTCAACCTTTGGTAATACATATGGAATAAGTTTACATAGTATGCTCAGACGTTGCACGGGTTCAAGTTCTTTAAGGGTGTGGGGTAACTGTTCAAGTTCCTTTTGAATCATTTCTTTGAGGGTGTCCCGTATGTTACCAGTCAAAGGCTTGTTATATTCAGGTTTCTTACTTAACTCTTTTTGGTAAGCATTAATTTGACTTTTTAATAAGTTCTGAATTTCACTTGAATACCAACCTTCAAACTCTGTTCTATCTAAATATTTAAATACCCTTTCAAATAGAAATACTTTTTGTTCAATACATAATTTACAATTGTCATACTCTGTAATAATTAATTGTAAGGCTTCAAAGGGTTTTTCCCTATGGGTTTCGGTGGCTATCAAAATGCTGCTTTCGTATAACTGCATCAAAGTAAAAAGATCGGAAAATGTTTGCGTTTCTATTGCTTTGCTTATTGTTTCAAAACTGTATTTATTCCAATGTTCATTTTCAGTTTTAAAGTGGTTTTCTAATACTTCATTTTCTTTTGTGTTCATTTTATGTAATTGATTGTTTAATAATAAATTTTTCTTTTTCGTATTCAAATATTCCCCCAGTTGGGTTTTCAAGAACCCAAAAATCAAATGCTATTAAAGCCTTTTCAATGTATTGATCATTGGTATTAAATTTCTTAAAGTCATACTTAATTAAATAGTCGGCAAGGTCAAACCCTTGTTTCTTTTCTGCTTCTGTGGCTTTACGTTCCAATAAATCAGAAACGGTAAATATTGCAAGGTGTGAAAGTTCTTTTGCCTTGCTGCTCCATTTCTCAAACCCGTTGAGGTCGGGAAATAGTGTAACAGTTCGCCCCTTTAGTATGCTGCATTTTTCAATGTTCAGGTTTGTTAGGCTGCCAACGGCAACCCAAATAAACTGGGGTAAATAAACGCTGGCAATTACAGCCGTTTTTTCGCTTTCAACTACTGCAACGGGTTTTGTTTTATCAATTAGTAAGTGTTCACCAAACAAACATTGCCTTAATTCAAATTCAGGCTGTTTAATGGCTTTGTGTACCCAGTAAACAGGTAGTTCAAGGTTCTTTACTCTTTTGCCTGTGGTGGGGCTGTAAAGCATTATTTTACCCGTTCTTACTTTGCCTTGTAAATCAATTTGCCAAAATACCGTTGCACCGTTCCAATGTTTTGAGGTGGCAATAAAATAACGGCTAACCAGTTGGCTGGCAACCTCAACCCCGAACAGTTTAATAAGGAACTGCACAAAGTGGTTTGTTCCAAATGCTGTGAGATTCAGGCTGGATTTGAATACCTCAACAGGAATAAATGAAACGGGCTTTCTTTGGGTTGTAACAGTTCGGGGCTTGCATGCTTTAGGTGAATCAAATGAAATATTGTTATCCTTAAAATATTGTTTCGGGGTGTAATGGTGTCCGCAATTACTTTCACGGTTGCACCTGCCAACGCTGGGGTGTATGTGTTCGCCTGTTTCCGTGTCAATGTAAAGCGAAAAGGTTTTATCCCTTTGTTGGCAACTTGGGCAACAGTAACGGGTATTCATTCCCTTGTATGGTTCTAATATGTATTTATGTTCACTCATTTTTTACCTCTTTAGTGTAACAGGTGTAACACTTGTAACAGGGTGTTACAGTTGTTACAGTGTGTTACATTCCTTTAAAATCCTACTTACTTTCATATGAGAAATACCCAGTTCAGCCCCAATTTCCCGAAAGCTTCGCCCTTGCTGCTTTAGGTCGCTTACCCTATCGTTCAGGTTTTCTTTATCCTTTTCAGAGTGCTGTTTCAAATGTTCCCATTCCTTACCGAAATTCACAAACTCAAACAGTAAGAAATTATGGGGCTTATCAATTTGACAAACACAAACGTTTTCAGCATCGTAAATCTGTTCGGTGTTCCGTTGCTTAATCTGTTTTAGATAGCGTAAATTTTTGTCGCTATGACTTTCACCGATTGAAAAAGAACTATCACAAAAGTTTATCAGCATCTTACTTCCTTGTAAATCATTTCGAGTAATTGGTTTTGATAAGTCCCTTTTGGGTGTGTGTGCAAGTGCCAAAATAGAAAGCCCGTATTTGTTTTTTAGTGCTTTCAAATGTTTCATTAAGGGTAAAGCATCTTTAGCCTTTTCAGTTTCATTTTTGAGGTAAGTAAGGTTATCAATGATCAAAACCTTTGCCCCTGTTTCGTTAATACTTCGTTCCAATGAATGGTTGAGGTAATCCTCAAAAGTTTGGGCTTCAGGTACGTTGGCATCGGGGTTTATTTCAACCCGTAAAAAATTATTATCAAAGTTGTAATGCTGTTCAAACTTAATTGAATATCGGTTTTCAAATTGTTTGTCGCCTAACTCAAAATCAAAATACAAAATCGGTTGCTTTTGTGTTTCCAAATTAAAGCCCCTTATCTGTTCGCCCTTGCTTATACTATTACCTATTTGCACGGCTAAAATTGACTTACCTAAATTGGTGTCTGCAAACAAAATACATAGTTCACCCTCAAACCAAAATTCACCAAAAAGCATTTGAGGAATTGGTCGGGTTTTCGCCTGATCAATCCAACGGGTGGCTGTTTTCACTGTGAACAGTCCTTTACATTCTTTGGCTTCATTGCCTTGTTTTAAAAGCTGTTCAGCTTCGGTTTTAATATCCTCAACCCCGATACCGTATTTGTCAAATTCAAACGCTGGGGTAATGCTGTTTAAATTTGTATCTTTATCCCCGTCTTTAGTGCTTAACTTATTAGGGGTATCGTTATGTTGCTGCATAGCTTACCCCTTTTTAGTTTTACAATATTGTTCGGCTTCGCTGGCTGTTTCTGCTAAAGTCTTTTTTCTGCCTTGCCTTAACCAGTTATCAATTTCGGATTTTAGAAACCTCAACTTTTTACCGCCTTTGTGTACAGGAATATTACCAGCGTTCACCCAACCGTAAACTGTGGGCTTACTGGGTTTGTCAGGGTGGTAATTACAAAGTTCGTTGAGGTCAAACCAACGTTCTGTTTCGGTTGGCTGTTCGTTACTCTTTTCAAGTAACAGCCTTTTTATTTCGCTTACTTCATTAGTAAGGTGTGTAAAGGCTTTTGGTAGTGTTTCAAGGGTTAAACCCTCTGTTAAATTTTCCATTTGCTTACAGTTATTTATTAAACTATAGGCAAACTTATATTGGCTTTAAGCCCTCATAAAGAGGTTAGTAATGTTAGTATTGGTTTCGTAATTTTCGTAATGAATTAGTAAACTATTTACCGTTTAGTTTTATAATCCCTTGCCCAGTTTGTTTGTATTATATCGGTTTTATATCCTTCAAAATAATCACCTAATAGGGCTGCATATTCTTTTTGCCTTTCGTGTTTCTTTTGCGAAATATCTTTATAGTAAACATAAAATACGGTATAAATTTTCTGTTTCGTTGGTGTGTGTTTCAACTTAAAAAGTGTTTCAGGTTTTGTTTTCAATTCAAACGCTGCTTTCAAATACTCATTCAATTCCTGGTCGGTTAAATATCCTTTATCTACTAAACCAGCTTTAAAGTGATTTTGAATTTCGGTTGGTTTAATGTTATCAAAGTTGTTTGTGAAAGTTGGTGTTACCTGTTCCTTTTTCGTATCACTATGTTTAATAGGCAAATTTGCATTTTTAATATAAAAATTGATTTTCGCTATAAGTTGATAAATACCGAAAAAATAGTATGGGTATAAAAGCTTTTCTAAATCAATAGACTTACTTCCATCTGTTATTACTTTACCTTCTTTTGTAGTGAATGGGGGTATTACTTTATATGGTATTTCTTTGTTTCGCCCTTTTAATTCATCAATAGCTTCAAATATTTCACTTGAACTATATTGGGAAATTTTTTCTTCCTTTTCGCAAAAAAGGCAATACTGGATGTCTTTTAAAAGTAATTCCAATTTAGTCAAGTCATAATTATTCGTAGTTTTTTCAATATAAGTTTGAATATCAAGTTCTCCCAATTCACCAGAAAGAACTAAATCAAAAAATTCATACGATGTCATATTCATAGTAGTTTATATTTATTTTCTTTCTACATTTCTAATTGTATTTTATTAGCTGCATCCCTTTTAGTTTGGTCTATAATCTTTGCGTAAATCTGTGTGGTTTTAAGTTCACGGTGTCCCAGCATTTTGGAAACGGTGTAAATGTCTGTTCCCTTTGATAGTTGCAGGGTGGCATAAGTGTGCCTGAAACAATGAAAGGTTATATCTTTTTTAATACCCGCAAGCCCTATCCATTTAGCAAGGTGTTTGTTTTCGTATGCTGAATAAGTAAGCCCCTCAAATATTTTGTCGGTTGGTTCTTTGCGTTCACCCAGTAAGCTGTAAGCCTGTTCAGAAATAGGCATCATTTCAACCCCTTTAGTTTTTTGCTGTTTGAACTTTATAAAATACCCGTTACCCTCAATGTATTCCAGTTCACCCCAAACAAGGTTTTTAATATCCGAAAACCTTAACCCTGTGAGGGCTGAAAATATGGCTGCACGTTTCAACAATGGGCTATTACATTCCGTTTTTACAAGGCTGTTCAGTTCCTCAATAGTTAAAAAGTTTCTTTGTGTTTCTGCCTGTTTAACGGGTTGTATTTTGCCGTTCAGATCGCTGGGTAAATACCCGTCTTTATAGGCTTGCTTTAAAGTTGCTTTCAGTTTATTGAAATAGGAAAGGGCTGAATTTTGGGCAAGGGTTACTTTGTCGCTCTTATTGCTTTTTGTGGTGAGCAAATACTCTTTAAACTCATTACAAAACTTTTCGTTGAGGTCGGCAAATTTCAAATTTCCATTGGTGAATGTATTAAGGTAATTGTAAGCTGAAACCCAGTTATCGTAATTACTGGCTTTGCGTTTATCGGCAAGGCTTTTAAAGTAGATCACAAAGTTTTGTTCTCCCTGTTCCTTAATCTTTAGTTGTTCCTTTTCGTAACCTGTGTAAATTTCGGGTTTGTTCAAATGGTTTTCACGTTTCTGCCTTATCTGTTCAGCAAGCTGTAAAGTTTCTTTATTATGCTGTTTATCAATAGGGCTTAATTTAATGTTCCTAATTTTTCCGCTTTCATCTTTTGCCTTTTCAGCATTAATATACATTCCTAAAAACTCCCTTCGGGTTGGTTCGCCTGTTTTGGGGTGTGGAACGGCTGGGTAAAAGTCCAAATACAAACTTTGCCTGTTCCCTGAAATTTGCTTTTCTCTTAACTTAACTTTTATTGTCACTTTGAATCAATTTATTAATACACCGATTTAATCTTTTTTCAAAATCATTTCTCCAGCCTTTATCCTTTAATTGCAATATAATTTCTATGCAATTTTTATAGTCCTTTTGCTTTTCTAAGTAGATTAGATATTGCTCTATTATTCCATTTTTAGGGCTTTTTTCCCACCCATAAATTTTAGTTATCCCTTCCTTAATTCTATCTATATTTTTATAGCTGAATAAAAATGATAACTTAAATCTGTTAATGTCACAATTTCCATTTAAATAATTCTTGTATGCAATTGTTGAATATTTATGAATAAAAAAATGAGCATTCGACCAATAAACATCTCCAATAGTTAATGTCTGATTCTTTTCCAATTCTATTTTATTATCTATCAATTTATCAGGTTCAGAATTTTTAACAATATCCTTCCATATTTCAATATAATATTTTTGGTTTTTCTCCCAATTATTGCCCCACTTTGAATTTTTATTATAATTCCCTTCATTATACTTCTCAAACTGCGTAAAGCAAGAATCAGCAAGTTCTAAATCATTTACCACTAATAATGTATCAATTTCACTAATAGCACCATGATCATTATCGCTGCCAATATCACCCTTAAATATTGTTTTGTAGTCGAACATTAAAGGGGTTGATTCAAAATAGTTAAGAATCCCATTTTGATTGTCATCAGATAAAGAATCCCAAAACTCCCATAAATTATAATGCTCTAAAGAACCTGTTCGACTACTTAGTAACTCTTTCCTTTCATTGGTTGTCATATTTAATGTTTTTTATACAATGAATAGTTTATCAATTACAGTTTTCGGAACGTACGCAAACCAGCCCTTTTTTATTTTGGGTATGTTGTTTCTTTTGATCAGGTTTTGTAATGCTGTTTCTGAAATACCAAATTTGTCCTGTACTTCGGTTAGGGTGTAACATTCTGCAATATCAAAACCCCCATCTTTTACCCATTCGTTTATTTCCTGCTTTTGTGTTTCGGGTATTCTCTCAGGCTGTGTTCGGTTGGTCGGTTCTTTAAATAGTTTGTCAAGGTCTGAACGCTTTACAATAGTTTTCTTTAATAAAATGTTTGTCGCTTTCAGCTTACCTGTATTGATAAGATTATAAACATTTTGACGGGAACAGCCTATTAACTTAGAAACCTGTGTGACGCTTAAAAATTCTTTTGCTTTCAGTTCCTCAATGGGTTGGCTCTTTATTCGCTGGGTTTCCTTATTGCTTTGCTCAACCTTACCAGCCCTTAACCTTACCTTATAAGCCCGTTTACTGCAAGCATCACCACAATACTGGGTTACTGTGGTTTTGGCTGTAAACTCATTACCGCAATGCTGGCAAATACGTTGCAACTTAATATTAGAACTCATTTTGTACTATTCTGTATTGTTTTGTATTAAAGTATTTAAAAGTGTAAAGTTTGTAAACCTAAAAAATGGGTTGAGGTACAAATTTGCCCTCCAACCCATTCCGAGGTACAATAAAGGTACAAATATTCCATAAACAAGCAACTATTAAATAATGACAACCCATACATAAAAGCATTAAAAAAGCCCTTATTTAAAGGGCTTTGTATAGGTTTTTATCTTGTTTGTAAATTGTTTGTTTTGGGTTTGTTACTTTCCGATACAGAACTTCGAAAAAATAAAATCAAGTTGATCCTCATTTGTAATCTCACCAGTGATGAGGCCGAGATAATGTAAACACTGACGAATATCCAATGCTATAAGATCACTAGGAATTTCATTGTCTAATCCCTGCAATACATCCGTTAAGGAATTGTTCAAATGTTTTAGTGCATCAAAGTGCCTCGCATTGGTAACAATCGTTGCATCTGCTAAAATATCGCCACTGATTGCTTTTGCAACCAGGGATTTTTTGAGTTGATCAATCTGCCGATTTTGTTTAGCTGAAATAAAAATAATTTCAGGGAAGGATGCAAATTTTTCAGCCACCATGGATTCTACCCCATCTACTTTATTCCCGATGAGCAGGTATTGAATATTTTCTTTCTTAAATCCATTTACAATTTCCTGTATTCCATTAGAATCCATTTCTTTTACATCAAACAAATACATTACTATATCTGCTGCACGCATTTTCTCAAAACTTCTTTCAATCCCAATGGTTTCAATCAAGTCTTTACTATGTTCCCGAATGCCTGCGGTATCAATTAAACGAAAGAGGACACCTTCAATATTTAATATTTCTTCCACGGTGTCTCTGGTAGTGCCCGCTATTTCGCTTACAATGGCCCTGTTTTCGTTCAATAAACTATTTAGCAATGTACTCTTACCCGCATTGGGCTTGCCAATGATGGCCACCTGAACGCCATTCTTGATCACATTTCCTAATTGAAATGATTGCAACAAATCATTGGTTGATTTTGAAAGCGTGTTTATGAGTTGATATAATTGTTTGCGATCTGCGAAGGCAACATCTTCCTGAGAGAAGTCTAACTCCAATTCTATCAATGCAGAAAATTTAATTAATTCTTCCCGAAGTAGATGAAGCGCTGATGAAAAACCTCCGCGCATATTATTCAAAGCCGTTTTTCTACTTGCTTCTGTATTGCTAGCAATTAAGTCAGCCACTGATTCAGCTTGTGCTAAATCCATCTTACCATTTAAAAATGCACGCTGTGTAAACTCACCAGGTTTGGCGATGCGTACTCCCAAATTACAAATGGCTTTGATAATTTTTTCGACAATAAAGTTTGATCCATGACAACTTATTTCAATCACATCTTCCCCTGTATAGGAAGTTGGCCCTTTAAATAATGCAACAACCACTTCATCGAGCAATTCGCCACCCTGCTTTAAATAACCTACGTGTAATGTATGTGAAGCCTGTTTAGAAAGATCCTTCGAAGGGAATAATTGATTTACAACAGCAATAGTATCCTTTCCACTCAACCGAATCACTGAAATAGCGCCTATTCCTGGAGCAGTAGCCAGTGCTACAATTGTATCATCCCAAAGCTGTTGCTTATTCGCCATTCTTCTAATTTCAACAAAAATAAGGTCTTAGAACTAAAAGATTAGCATTAAGAGATCATACCCACCCCGTCTGTTCGCTCAGCCGCTCCAGCCACCCCTCCATCGCATGCGATGGAGGGGAAACTTTGTTTTATTACCAACTTTGATTTATTACCAACTTTGTTTAATTACCATTTTTTTTCTGTACCCCTATGTTATATCTTAAACTTATTCTTCTGCTACCTGAAATGTAATACTCTGTTTATGTCGATAGATTACATTTCTCCCATTTTGAACTGCGGGTTTCCAGGATGGCCCTTTTTTGATTACACGTATTGCTTCTAGATCAGTACCATAACCGGGATTATTCTCAGCAAGCACATCAGAAATAACTCCATTTTTATCTACTGTAAATGAAACCACTACTGTATATTTTCCAGCTGGTGCACCATTATTGATGGGTAGATCTCTGTTTAAATTGCGTTCCAGATATTTCGACCAAGCAGATAATCCACCTGGAAACTCTGCAGGATTTTGAACAACATAAAATATTTCTTCTGTTTTGGCTTCTATCATTGGCGCAACAACATTACTTATTCCTGCTTCAACTGGAATTGCTTCAATTCCATTATCCTTGGATCCTTCTCGATTAACGTTACCGATTTTAGTGTTATCCAGATTTTCAACTTCCTTCATTTCATCTTTATCATCAACTAGGGCATCTTTCAAAATTTGGAAAGGAGTAATTTTTGTTATTTCCACTTTTGGAGGATCCTGATTTGGAGGCGGTGGTGTCGGTTCCACTTTTTTCTCATCCAGCTTGAGGTTATCAAGAATTACATCTTGAACCATCATTGGCATTTCCTTCTTCCTGGAAGAATTTGCAACAACAGTACTAATCACTAATAAAAGTGATAAGAAAAATGTTCCAGCTAAAGCAAACGTAAGACGTTTACTATAGGTCTTACGCAAATCATAAGCCCCGTATGATTTGTTTCTTCCTTCAAATAAAATGTCAAGTAAGTCTGCGTTTAAAATTTGCATCTTTTCCATAATAGTTGTTTTCTATGGGATGGATGAATACAAATTTTTCCATAAAATTTATAGCTAAAGTTTAGTGAGGAGATAAGAGTGAAGAATAGTAGAAATTTAAAAGCCCATCAAGTTTATAACGAGATGGGCTTTTAAAAATATTTAAGAAGATAAAAAATTATTCTTCAGAAACGACGAAAGTGATGCTTTGTTTGTGGCGATAGATTACGTTTCTACCGTTTTGAACTGCAGGCTTCCATGATGGTCCTTTTTTGATTACACGAACAGCTTCTTCTTTAGTACCATAGCCAGGATCATTCTCAGCTTGTACTTCAGAAATACCACCATTTTTGTCAACGATAAAAGAAACCACAACAGTATATTTTCCTGGAGGTGCACCATTGTTTACAGGTAAATCCCTGTTCAGGTTACGCTCCAAGTATTTTGTCCATGCGGGCAAACCACCTGGAAACTCAGCTGGAATCTGTACTACGGTAAATACTTTATCGTAATCTTCATCCTGCTTTGGCGCTTCTACCTTACCAGTACCAGATTCAACAGGTGGAGCAACGATACCTTCGTCCTTTGTTCCTTCCTGATTTACAGTACCAATTTTGGTGTCTTCCAGTTTTTCTACTTCCTTGATTTCATCTTTTTCTTTCACTTCTTCATCCTTCACAATTTTTGGAGGGGTGAATTTTGTGATCTCCACTTTTGGTGGTTCTTGTTTTGGTGGTGGCGGAGGTGGAGGTGGTTCAGGTTTTTTCTCTTCCTGTTTCATGTTCTCAAGATTAACATCCTGAGCAATCATTTCCACTGCTTTCTTTTTTGAAGAATTCGCAACCACTGAACTGATCACCAATAGAGCACAAATGATAAGCGTTCCTATTAAAGCGTAAGTAATACGCTTACTATAAGTTTTACGCAGATCGTATGCCCCATATGATTTATTTCTGCCCTCGAAGATAATATCGAGGATATCGGCAGATAAAATTTTGTTTACGTCCATGTTTCAGTGTCTTTAATTTGTGAGTTCCCTTTCGGAAAATTCCACTTTATTATTTTGCAGGAGCTGCTGCGTTAGCTGCTTCAGATGCTTTAACCAATTGAGTTTCCACTGGAGAAATATCTACCAGTGCATATCGCTTCAATACATTAATCGCCATCTCATCCAGAATATCTACCACATTACGATAAGTACATTCTTCAGACGGTTTTAGTACTACTACTAAATCCTTTTCTGGAGTACGTGTTTTCTTATCTAATAATACGTTGCGAATTTCTTTAAAAGTTGATGATTTAAAGTTTGATGCGCTATTGTCCAACTGTCCTTCATAGTAAAAAACGTTGTCGTCTTTTCCTAAAAGGATGGTTATAACACCCGATTCCTTGGCCTTATTCTGATCCTCTGGCTTATCTGCATCCTTTGGTAAGAATAGCTTCATAGCCGTTGGCTGACTCATCGTTGTGGTGAAGATGAAGAACGTAATCAACAGAAAACCCAGATCCACCATTGGTGTTAGATCCACACGGGTTGACAGCTTCTTACTTTTCTTGACCCCAGGTCCTTTCTTATGACCACCTCCACCGGAGGTATCCATTTCTGCCATGTCGGATAAATTTATTTTTTAAATAATCTTGTTTACGCTTATTCTGTTCTCTTCTCACCCTTCATAGCACTCTTCCAAAGTTCAGATCCAACAGGAACACTTTCAGGATTGGTGATCATTTGAAACTTCAAGATATCATTCTTCTTAAACGCATCAATTACGTTTTTGAATGCAGGATATTTTGCAGCATTATCACCTTTCAACTGGATGTTAGCTTTTTGACCCGCATAAGCAGTCAAAACCAAACCCATCCATTCTCTGATTTCGCTATTGGTAGAATCTTTAGCAGGAATGCCTGGTAAAGCAGCGCCTTTGCGCGCTTCTTCAGGAATTGCAAGAAAAGCAGCTAGCCCGCTGAATGGTGCACCATAGAAACCTGCTTTCTTAAATGCTTGCACATTTAATCCAAGGTTCTTAGTGGAATTCAGCGTGTTTGCGATGACCTCTTTTTTAGATTCATCGTCCATAGAAAGAAATACTTTACCGTCTTTATCGATTGTGATCAACACGATATCTTTTGTGTCAGCAACTTTAGCTGCAACAGAGTTAGGTGTTGTAACCGCAATGGCTTCAGCAGGCTTAAACTTCGTTGTCAAGATAAAGAAAGACAACAAAAGGAACGCCACGTCACACATCGCCGTCATGTCGATACTAGTACTCTTCCGTGGTAATTTGGCTCTACCCATTGTTATTAATTTATAATTTCACTAATTAGATTCAAAACTGTTTGCTTTCCACAAAAATCTTTCGACTATTTGTAATTAGCAGCAAAGCTTTGAGTTAATGTGAAACCTGATTCGTCAATACCATAAGTAATACCATCAATACGAGTGGTAAATACGTTATACATGATAATTGCAACAGCAGATGTACCAATACCCAATGCAGTGTTGTAAAGGGCCTCAGAGATACCTTGTGATAATTCACGAGCAGCTTCTCCACCACCTTCGTCACCTAATTTAGAGAA
>JBAXQU010000094.1:0-12617 GCA_037131555.1 Bacteroidota bacterium | reverse complement strand
ATTTGTAAACAAATATAATTTACTTTTAGATTCAGAGTGCAAGTCTAAAGGTTAGTGGAGGGATTTTCGCGAATACCACATGGACATTGGCAGGCAGCCCATACATCGTAACGGATACTGTTGTAGTGTTTCCGAGTTATACCCTTACAATAGAGCCAGGAGTAATAGTTAAGTTCGATGCTAATATGTTAATTGAGTTGAGGCAGGCAGCATTAGTTGCAATGGGTACAGCCTCCGATTCTATTACATTTACAAGCAATTCCATAATACCAACTCCTGGTGTATTTGTTGGGCTTATTTTAAATGGAGGAAGTATGAAATCAAAATTCAATTACTGCAATTTCAGATATGCGTTTACAGGAATTACAGGTGGTGGTGATTCTATAATTGTTAAAAATTCTGATTTTAGTTTTAACACTTATGGCTATTGGGGCGGAACTCCTGCAATACTTGATTCGTCTAATTTTGCGCATAATGTAACTTTTGGAGCCAGTTTTGTTAATTCTACTGTAAATTATTGTACTGCTTCATATAACGGAGTAGGATTAAGAAGTTCCACTAATGGCAATAGAATAAATCATTGCATCATTAATAATAACCAAACGGGAATTGGAGGTGATGGTTCTTTGGGTGCTCAAGGCTTTTCGGCTCATCATTGCTCTATCAATTATAATCAAACTGGAGTAGATGCTGCAATGAGTTGCAGAGTTTACAATTGTAACGTCATTGGCAATCAAACAGGAATAAAAGCCACGTATATTCTTCAGGATGGTCTTGTGGTTAATAACACAATTATTGATTCAAACGCTGTGGTAGGAATAAATATTAGCAACAGAGGTGACAGTATCTATTCTTGCCAGATAAAATTCAATGGGGTGGGCATCATCGACAATAACATTGATAATTTCTGGCAAACATATATTACAAAAAACGCAATTGAAAACAATGCTATTGGGCTAGAGCTATTGAACACACCGGATAATATTTCGTGTAATAAGATTTGCAACAATATTTCTTATGATTTGAAATATACTGGAAACACTAGTTTCAGTCTTCCTAATAATTATTTCTGCACTCCCGATTCAGCTTCTACAGCAGCAGTTGTTTATGATGGATATGATAATATAAATTTAGGACTCCTCAATTTTATGCCTCTTGATAATGTATGTTATTTAACAATCCCTGATATAAACACAGGTGTTTCAAGTCACGATTCTCCATTTTCATCATTTAATATTTATCCAAACCCTATTACTAACGTACTTAACATTAACCTTGGCAACTACGAACCAACAGAAATTATTCTTTACGACCTTTCATCAAGAAAAGTATTACAAGTAACCTTTACAAACACAACAACAATAAACACCGAACAACTTGCAAAGGGAATGTATCTTTATGAATTACGAAACAAAAACGGAGTTATTAAGAACGGAAAAGTAATTAAACAATAAAACGATACACACGACACGAAAGAAATATAGAATTATAATTCTTAATAAGAATTATTTGCCGCGAAGGCAGAAAGGCGCTTAATAAGGTAATAGCGAATAGGCAATAGTGAATAGGGCAAGGTAGAAAGAGCAATTTTGCAGTAGGCAAGGAAAGAAATTTGCAATTTTTGCGGTTTTTTTTTACCTGCCAAAGTAGTTGTGTATGTCATTTTTTTTTATAATTTTGCTTCATCAAATGAATACCGAACTAAACATACAAGGATTAAAGCCATTATCGGCAGAAGTTTTAAAAATCTTCGAAACCTTTTGGAGTACTCGTGCGGTGCGCGTTTCTAGATTCAACAAATTTTCTTTCATCCAACTATTTTTAAGTCCTGCATTGTTCATCAGCAGGACTTTTTTGTTGCTAGCAATCGTTTTTGTAATAATTACTCCTATTATGATTGCAAAAGATAGTGAAAGTTCGAAACTATCATGTGAAAGTACGCAACTATCAGGTGAAAGTATCGCACTAACATGCGAAAGCATGGAACTAATGCGTGAAAGTAAGGAACTAAGATGTGTAAGTATGAAACTTTCATATAACAGTGCGATAATTACTTGTGAAAGCAAGAAACTTTCATGTGAAAGTATCGTACTTATTCGTAAAAACAAGTCCTTAATTCATATTCATTCGCCTCCCAATGCTATTTGTTTATAAGCTTATTTAACTATTAATTAAAATCAATAATAAAAACATAAACACAATGGCACGAAAAACAATAAGAGTAAAAATTCCTGTAGGCGCTCCTGATAAGTTGAGCAAACTTGCTAATAATGTAAAAGCAAAAGATGACGACATGGCCGATGCAAGTCCATTAAAAGACGAACCTTCGTTCAACCGTACTGACTTTGCCGCCAAACTTTCGGCAGGCGATACCAAACGGAAAGAAAGCGAAAAGCTTCGCGAACAGGCAGAAACCAAAATGGAACAAGCTCGTACAGCCTATGGTACAGGCAATGGACAAACAGCCGAAACACCCGGCACAGTGTATAACTACATAGTGGCAGCTAAAGACCGCTTGCTAAGCTATTACAAGACCAATCCAGAAGCGCTTTCGGAATGGGGATTTGATGTTGTAGTTGGTGAGGCAAAAAGCCCAAAGAAGAAAACACCGTAATCCTTCCTTCCCTTCCCCTCTCCTATTGGAGAGGGGTAGAAGGGGAAGGTGAATAAGGAGAGAGAGCTCAAAGAGAATTCTTAATCAAAAATAAATAATTGTTTAGTAGTAGTTGCTTGTTGACGAAAAACACAAAAGCAAGTAATTGACACTTTCAATTGAAAATACTATATTTGTACATTATTTATTATAAACCGAAATAGATATGAAAACAACTCTCGTAGCCTGCCTTATCTTTAGCCTTCCATCCATTGCTCAAGTAGTGTACATACCTGATGCTAATTTCAAAACAGCATTACTCAATAATGCTGCCATTAATACCAATGCCGACACTTCGATACAAGTGAGTGAAGCCTTGGCTTATACGGGGGGGATTAATGTATTGAGTCATTCGATACATGATATGACGGGTATTGCAGCGTTTGTAAACGTTACCTCCATCAATTGTTACAATAATCAATTGACCAGTTTGGATTTAAGCGCCAACACCTTGATTACTTCCTTGGGTTGTTCTACTAATCAAATCACTAGTTTGGACCTTAGCTCGAATACTTTATTAACCAACATCACTTGCTCAAACAATCAATTAACAAGCCTCAATGTGAGCACCTGTACAGGATTAACCGAACTCTACTGCTCGAGTAATCAACTCACGAGTTTGGATGTAAGTAATAATACGGCTCTGACGATATTGTATTGTTTTATCAACCAGTTGACGAGTTTGAATTTATCTTCCAATTTATTGCTTACTGATATGTATTCGATGGGAAACCCTAATCTTCGCTGCATTCAGGTGCCCGATGTGGCAGCTGCCACGGCCAATCAGGGCTGGATGAAAGATGCTACATCTGTGTACGCTGTCAATTGCAACGAAATGGGTGTATCATCCCCTAATCTTGAGACAATAACTGTGTTTCCTAATCCCGTGAGCACTTCTTTTATCATTAAAGGTTTACTACCTGAGGATGAGTGGAAGATTTATGATCTAGTTGGACAAGTAAACATTTCTCCAAAAAAGGAAAACTCGACTAATAATGAAGTTGATATTCGTGCCTTATCACGAGGGGTTTATTTTATTCGGGTAAACCACCAAAAGCAAGTAAACACTTTTAAGCTATTGAAAGAATAGGAAGAAGGAAGGGAGAAAGAAAAAGGCTAATGATAAACTCCTTAGTGGATAGAATACATTAAGATTAGAAATTTTTACCGTAGTTTTTTTAACGTTTACCGAAAATCTGATTCATCAATTATTTTTATTTATAATTTGGCACTCATTCAGTTCCAGTTGTGCCGCGGTGATTTGATTTTTTTAGGTTTGTTAAAGTTAAAATCTGCTTAGGTTCACAAACGTAATTGTTTTAAAATTCAAGAAACGACTTGGTTGCGAAAGCTTCCAAGTTGTTTTTTTTTGGTAGAAACCTTTCTTTGTAAACTGATAGATTTCAGCAAAAGAATTGGTGAACAATATCTACCTTTGCGTCATTATGAAAAAAACAATTTTCTTCTTTATCGCCATCACTATTTTTTCATGTAAAAGTAAACTAGAAAAAGTAACGCCTAGTGTTGAATCCATCACCGAATCGATTTATGCCTCGGGACTAATAAAAAGTAAAAACCAATACCAAGCTTATGCCACGGTGAATGGTATTGTAGATAGCCTTTACGTATCGGAAGGTGATAGAGTGAAAAAGGGAGACATCATCCTTACCATATTTAATGAGGCTCAGAAACTAAATAAGGAAAATGCTGAATTGGCAGCCCACTTCTCCGACTTCAATTCGAATCAAGGGAAATTGAATGAAGCAAAACTATTGGCCGAATTCTCCAAAAACAAACTAAAAAACGACTCTTCATTATTTGCACGTCAAAAAAACCTTTGGCAACAACAAGTAGGTTCGAAAGTAGAATACGAACAACGCGAGCTAGCTTACGAAAACTCGAAAGCTGCTTTTGTTTCGGCTTGGCAGAAATACGATGATTTGAAACGCCAACTCGATTTTACTTCCTCACAATCGAAAAAGAATTTGATGATTTCGAACCGTCTTGAAAATGACTTTACATTGAGAAGCGAAATGGACGGAGTGGTGTATGATATTACCAAAGAAAAAGGTGAAATAGTCGGATTACAAACACCATTAGCCATTGTAGGCGATGCTTCTAAATTCATTCTCGAGATGCAAGTGGATGAATACGATATTCTGAAAATAAAAAAAGGACAAAGTGTTTTGATTACCATGGATAGCTACAAAGGCAAGGTGTTTGAAGCGGAGGTTACAAAGATTTATCCCATCATGAACGAACGAAGTAAAACATTTTTAGTGGAAGCAGAGTTTGTTCATCAGCCTGAGGTATTGTATCCTAACACTAGTTTCGAAGCCAACATTGTGTTACAAACTAAAGATAAGGCTTTGCTTATTCCTCGCAACTTCTTACAAAACGATAGCATTGTGGTGAAAGCAAATGGAGATAAAGTAGTGGTAAAAACTGGTTTGAAAGATTATCAAAAAGTTGAAATCTTGTCGGGTATCAATGCGGATGAAGAAATAGTAAAACCTAAAGAATGAACCTCAAACTAATAGCCAACGTTTCCATTTCGCTACTCCGAGCAAGATTGAAGCAAACCATGGTTGCAGCCATAGGTGTTACCTTTAGTATCACCATGTTCATCACCTTGCTTAGTTTTATGTCGGGTCTCAACGATATGTTGGATGGGTTGATTGTTAATCGTACACCTCATGTGCGACTTTATAAAGAGATTAAGCCATCGAAAGTTCAGCCCATTGATAATTCGGAACACTTCAGGAATCATTATAATTTTGTGAGTTCGGTAAAACCCAAAAACGAACGACTTGATATTTACAACAACGGCACCATTATGAAAGTGCTGAATCAAGACCCACGAGTATTGGGTGTAGCGCCTCGAATCACGGCACAAGTCTTTTACAACGTTGGAGCCATCGACTTAACAGGAGTAATAAATGGGGTGGATGTGGATGCAGAAGCTCGATTGTATTTCTTTAAAGATTATGTTACTTCAGGTAATTACATCGATTTACGAAATATTCCAAACAGTATTGTATTGGGTAAAGGCGCAGCCGAAAAAATGCTTGCCAACATAGGAGATGTAATTCAAGTTACTACTTCAAAAGGCGAACGAATGCAGCTGAAGGTAGTTGGCTTCTTTCAATCAGGTATACAAGACATCGACAAGGTTCAAAGTTATACTTCCATTACCACTGCTCAGAAACTTCTTGGCGAACCGAAAAGTTATATCACCGATTTACAAATAAAACTCAAGGACATTACCAAAGCACCTGCTGTGGCTAAAGAATTTCAGCTTTTATTCAATGTAGATGCTGTAGATATTCAAACGGCCAACTCTCAATTCGAAACAGGAAGTACTGTGCGTACCATTATTTCGTATGCAGTAGGTGTAACGCTTTTGATAGTTGCAGGATTTGGGATATACAATATTCTCAATATGATGATTTATGAAAAGATGGATTCCATTGCCATACTGAAAGCAACCGGATTTTCGGGCAAAGATGTCAATCGAATATTCATTCTCATTGCACTTAGCATTGGTGTTTTTGGTGGTTTACTCGGTCTTATTTGTGGATTTGGTTTAACTAGCTTGGTGCATCAAATACCTTTCAATACAGCAGCTTTGCCTACAGTACATACTTTTCCAGTTAATTACAATTCGAAATATTATTTGATTGGAATCATCTTTTCCATTATTACCACTTATTTTGCAGGATATTTCCCGTCACGAAAAGCAAGTAAAATAGACCCTGTAATTATCATCCGAGGAAAATAAACATGAACACAAAAATACTTGAAGCTTCCTCTATTTCGAAATACTTTCACGACCCTGTAACCATACAGATATTGAAAGATATTAAACTTACTGTCGACCATGGCGAATTTGTTTCCATCATTGGGAAATCAGGTTGTGGGAAATCAACGCTGCTTTATATTCTCTCTACCATGGATACTGACTATGAAGGAGATTTAATAATTGATGGAGTGAGCATGCGAAACAAGAAAGAAGCGGACTTGGCTTTGGTTAGAAACGAGAAGATAGGTTTTGTGTTCCAGTTTCACTACCTATTAAATGAGTTCTCTGTGCTACGTAATGTGATGTTGCCTGGATTGAAACTCGACAAATACAAAGAGAAAGAAGTTGAAGAACGTGCCTATCAGAAGTTGAAGATTCTTGGTATTGAAAATGAAGCTTTGAAAAAACCAAATCAACTATCGGGCGGACAGAAACAAAGAGTTGCCATTGCTCGCGCTTTAATTAACGATCCCTTAATTATCATGGGTGATGAACCAACAGGTAATCTTGATAAAAAAAATAGTGAAATTGTGTTTAATATCTTCCAAGAATTATCACAAGAATATAATCAAGCCCTACTCATTGTTACTCACGATAACGAATTTGCAGCTCGAACCAACCGAATTATTGAGATGGAAGACGGTAGGATTATAAAAATGTAAACCGCTTTTCTTCGCTCTATTTCCTTTCATTAATGATTATAATTCCATACCCAAACAAACATTATCACAAACTCGTTGTTAAAAAAAATTAGGTAAGAGTTGTATGACTTATCAAATTTATTCGCACTTTTAACCAAACAAATTTAAACTTAACTCAAATGAAACAAAAAAATTACCTAACCATCATTGTTGCTTTCGTAATGATATTTGCCACTACTTCAGCAAATGCACGAGATTTCGAATTTTCACAGAAAAAATTAAAATTTGTAAATGCTCCACCCCCAATGGGTGGTTTGCTAAAAGGCCCAATAAGTGGTGGCTTTTTTCTTTTACTCGGAGTTGGAACACCTTCGTATAAATACCTTGAATCGAATGACAACCCTTACTACAATGGAGTAACAAATTCAATGGGACTTCAATATAATTTGGAGCTTGGGAATCAATTTCTTTTTTTTAAAATCCCTGATAAATTTGGTATAGGAATTACTGCGAGTTGGTTTAATTTTGGTTATTGTAATTATTCACGTGAATATTATGATAGCTATTCAACTCTTACTAACACTACAAATACAAATAGTGGAGTGAACAATTATACCTTCTACGATTTTGATTTTCGTTTTCTTAAATTTGGACCAACCGCTGCATTTGCCATAAAGAAAATAGCCTTGGATCTAAGTGCTAGTATTGTTCCTGTAACCATTGTAGCTGGAGGTAGTAGCTACAATGTCTACACTCAGTATGGAATTTTCTCTAATTACTCAGTTAGTTTAAAAGGAAGATTTAAAATTCTTACAGCTGGAGTAGATGTGATGTTTGGTACCAATCATTACGTGGATGATGTTTATGATGGCACAAAAACCATCTCTCGCTTCGACCCTCGTTTTGTGGTAGGTTTTAGATTCTAATTCTCCGTTATCTGGCAGTGCGGCTCACCACTAATTGGGTGCCTGCCAGAAAATGTTTGAATTGTTTGTTCGGTAGGTAACAAGTATTGTTTTGTGATTATCGTACGATACTTCCGTTTTTTCAAGCGATTTATTAAAATAAGCCAAGGGAATTAATTCCAGATAACTTACCGTTTTCCCTTCTTCTCTAGTTTCGGTATCAAACTCACTACTCAAAGGGCATTCGAGTAAGTATAAATTTTTTGCCATGTAATTGTAAAGATAATCTTCTTTGGATTGTGCCACTTTTCTATTCCAATTCGCTTCAGGGTTTAAAATTAAAGGCATATCATTTATCATTCGTTCTCGAACTTCTTCAACACTCAATAGTTCTCCTCTTTCATTCATCACATAGGAATCGGTTGTTGGGTCAATCCACAACCATTTCTTTAGTTGATTACAATATACCATGTCGATTACATGGCAATCATTATCTATTCCAAGGCTATCTTTCGGCATACAAGTCAGAAAACGAGATTTAATGCCTAGTGACAAGTAACATTCATTAAGTACTGTAGCCAATCCCCTGCAGTTTAATCCTCGTTTATCTTTTTTACAAACCATGATCATATTCATGGCATTCTTTATTGCAGGATTATCATGAGTTCCATCATGAGGAATAAGATTATGAATCCAATGCAATAAATTGAGAATTTTATTGACCTCACCCGCTTGTCCGGCAATAGAATCTAAATTAAATGTTTTGCGCAATGCCACCAAATTCGGATTATCAGCCGATTGATAAGTGAAGGAAGGAAGAATAGGGTTTTCGTTGGCATTGTAGGCTCCTGCACGTTTAATGATTGACAAATAGTCGTAAGTCTCTTTAAGCGAACGCAGAATAGATTGATAGTCGACTTCATTTCTGATGTTCTCTAGGTCGGCATCAGTGTTCATGTGCTTGTAATCGACAAAACCAGCCTTCACCGACTTCTGGAGAAATTCAATTGATTTGCTTTTATCGTTCAGTAATGCGTAAGCACAAGATAAATTGTAAAATGAGTTAAAATAATACCCAATATAATATTGTTTGTCCTCTTTCGAAAGGGTATTGTACTTTACCAAAAAAGGAGTTAATAATTTAATGTAAGCAGTGGTATCTTTTTGTTCGTATGCTTTCACCATTAAACTATCCTGTACTTTTGCAAACTTTTCGAACTCAGGATTGGCTTTCTGCTGAGCCTTAGCGAAAGAAAAACAAAAGACGAAGAAAAGTAATAGGTATACCTTGAACTTCATACGTGAATTATAACTGTTGTATTTGGAAAAACTATTTGTTTTTGTAGTCCTCTCGGATTGGATAAAAGACATCTGTCAGTTCGCAATCGGTTAATGCTTTTGCAAGGTGACGAACATTCGAAGGAATAATTACAACTTTACCTGGTGTAAGCACTTCTGACTTTCCATCAATGGTGAGTTCTAATTCTCCCTTGGTTACGGTGGTTACTTGTTCGTTAACATGGCTGTGATCTGGTAACACTCCATTTTTTTTAATGGTCCAAAACGCAAGTGATACATTCTCGGAATGAATGAATCTCACCACACAATCTTTAAAAGGTTCTAATGACTTTACATTATTAATTTCTACTACTTCCATACTAATCATTATTTGGTTAACAAAATATTAAGCCAACTGTGGCCTACCTTAATTTCTTGAAAAAAGTTTTCAAATATAGTGTTAAATAGCATTAAAGAATACACTAAAATGCAACCAACACGTTTTTAGATAGCCAAAAATAAATATCTTTGCACGAATTTTATTTTAACCAATAAATTCAAATCCTCACATCATGGCATTAGATTCCACAAAATTTGTAGGCGAAGGTTTAACATATGATGACGTACTTTTAGTACCTGCTTATTCCGAAGTATTACCTCGAGAAGTTGATATCTCTTCTTATTTCTCAAAAAAAATAAAGTTAAACACTCCTGTGGTTTCGGCTGCTATGGATACGGTTACTGAATATCAATTAGCGGTTGCTATTGCACAGGAAGGTGGAATTGGGGTATTGCATAAAAACATGACCATAGCCGAACAAGCCGAACATGTAACGAAAGTAAAACGTTCGGAAAGTGGTATGATTATTAATCCTGTGATTTTACCCGAAACAGCTTTAGTGAAAGATGCTGTTGATTTGATCAATGAATTTAAGATTGGTGGCATTCCTATTGTTAATTCTGAGAAACAACTTTTAGGAATTGTAACTAATCGCGATTTGCGTTTCGAGAAAAACATGAAGCGCCCTATCAGTGAGGTAATGACATCCAAAAACCTGATTGTTGCAAAAGAAGGAACCGATTTAAAAAAGGCAGAACAAATTCTTCAGCATCATAAAATTGAAAAGCTACCAGTAGTTGATAAGAAAAACAGACTTGTGGGTTTAATCACTTATCGCGACATCATAAAGGTGAAGGTACACCCGAATGCCAATAAAGACGCTTTGGGTAGATTGAGAGTTGCTGCTGCTGTTGGCGTTACTGTCGACATGATGGAAAGAATAGATGCATTAGTAAAAGCTGGTGTAGATGCAGTAATAATTGATACCGCTCACGGTCATTCCAAAGGAGTGATTGATTCGTTGAAGCGAGTTAAAAAATCATATCCTAAACTTGAAGTGGTAGTTGGCAATATTGCTACTGCCGAAGCTGCAATCGCTTTGGTGAAAGCAGGTGCTGACGCTGTGAAAGTTGGTATTGGTCCTGGTTCCATTTGCACTACTCGTGTGATTGCTGGTGTAGGTGTTCCCCAATTTACCGCAGTGGTTGAAGTGGCAAAGGCTTTAAAAGGAACAGGAGTACCAATGATAGCTGATGGTGGTATTCGTTTTACAGGAGATATTGTTAAGGCGCTAGCAGCTGGTGCTAATTCAGTAATGATGGGTTCTATGTTTGCAGGAGTGGAAGAATCGCCAGGAGAAATCATTATTTTCGAAGGACGTAAATTTAAATCATATAGAGGCATGGGGTCGATTGAAGCCATGCAAAAAGGAAGTAAAGACCGTTATTTTCAGGATACTGAAGATGACATTAAAAAACTTGTTCCCGAAGGAATCTCAGGTCGTGTGCCTGTAAAAGGTAGCGTAGCGGAAGTTGTATATCAATTTATTGGTGGACTGAGAGCTGGAATGGGCTACTGTGGCGCAAAAAACATCGACTCGTTACAAAAAGCAAAGTTTATACGTATTACCAATTCAGGAATTCGCGAAAGTCATCCTCATGGTGTTTCTATTACTCGCGAAGCTCCTAATTATAGTAGATAGATTTAATGCTGCTGGTTATCATGTTTTATTTTTATCATAAAAAAACCAACGGCTACTACCATGCATAGTAGAATGAGCAAAGTGAATAGTGTATCGAATCCGTAATAAGACGCGATACCCATACCAACAATTGGTGCCAAGATATTCGAAATTCCATAAGCTATTGAATACAATGCAGCGTATTGCCCTAGGCGTTCCTTTACAGGTTTCGAAAGTGCGTAATTCATCATAAATGGCATCGCAAATATTTCGGAAAAGGTGAGCGTGAATGTATAAATGATGGCAAACAACAACATTCCATTCCCAATCTTTAGCACTAAAAACCAAATTGAAAAATTAATAGTACCAAAAAGAATAATGGAGGCATTAAACTTTCACACTATCTTTACGTTAATTTATTATTCAACTCAACCATGAAAAAAACATTTCTCTTCTTCATACTATTTCTTTATTCTTTCAATCAAAATGCTCAAAGCACTATCAACAATGGCCGATACTTTCCTTGCGTCAAAAAAGAATCGCTCAATAAAGTAACATTTATTGGCGATATCAGTCCCGATTTATGGGCCACCATGCGAATGCCTAACACTAAAAGAATGGAATTGGACCAGCTACGACAAAATAGATATTCGCTGGGTTATTACCTCTACCCTCAAGGTGGATATGATGAGTTCGTTCAATATGTCTCAGTAGAAATTTCGGCAACTTGTAACGGAAAACTATGCACGGCTTCTAGCCGAGGCAAAGCACTTAGTGAAGAACAAAAACATTTGCTCAACAAGATCGACCTTGGTAGTGATGCAGCCTTAAAAATAAAATTCTACCTCACCGACATCGATAACCTTAACCAAGACAATGACCTAATAGATGGCGAACAAACCGTCACCATTGTTCCCGAAAAAGAAGCCTAATTTCCAGGAGGTTATAGCCAAATAGGTCCTTCGTTGATGCAAATCATACAAGCAAAGACCTTTGAAAAGATGTCGCTGCAAAGCCTACAACAACTTGTAGTTCGATTCACCATTACCGAAATTGGAAATCCTGTGGACGTCAAAATCATTAAATCATCCATGGATCTTCGCACCGACCAATTAATGATTGATATTATTAAAAACATGAAAGGATGGAAACCTGCCGAAAATTCGAAAGGAATAAAACAACGTCAAGAATTTACCATCCCACTTGGTGGTTCTGGTGGCTGCTAGTCTGCATGGAGTAACAACGTTTTCATTTCAACAATACATTTTACTCTTACGAAAGATCATTTCTTGTTTCGTATTTTTTATTTCCCATAAG
>JBAXQU010000093.1:0-12651 GCA_037131555.1 Bacteroidota bacterium | reverse complement strand
AATGCAATTTACCAGATTGCAAATGCAATTTACCAAGTTGCAAATGCAATTTACCCACCGCTGGCACAGGCGTATTTCGCCTGTGCCGATAATTAGGTGGTGTCCTCACCACCACAACTAGTGCTTAAAATAAAAATCCACCCAGTATTCATTTTATAGCCCAACGAGCAACCGCATAAAGCCTTTCGAACCAAAGGCAAAGTAAAAAAGCCCAACTAAGTTCATATTTAGTTGATAAATCATCCTTATCAATACCCTTTTTAAGCTATATTTGCAACCTCGATTAGTAAAAAAATTAATACACTATACAATGAAAGATTTATTTGAAAAGATTAAGGAAAACCGTGGTCCTATTGGAATGCACGCAAAAGAATCGCACGGATATTTTACCTTCCCAAAACTCGAAGGTGATGTAGCTCCTCGCATGGGATTTCGTGGCAAACAACGCCTCAACTGGAGTTTGAACAATTATCTTGGCCTTGCCAATCATCCCGAAGTACGTAAAACTGATGCCGAAGCAGCCGCTGCTTATGGTTTTGCCCTGCCAATGGGCGCGCGAATGATGAGCGGAAACTCCAATTTTCACGAACAACTAGAATCTGAATTGTCCGATTTTGTTAAAAAAGAAGACACCATACTTTGTAACTTTGGATATCAAGCCATGGTATCGGCCATCGATTGCTTAGTCGACCGCCACGATGTAATTGTTTATGATGCCGAAGCGCATGCTTGTATTCTTGATGGAGTTCGTCTTCACATGGGCAAACGATATGTGTATAAACACAACGATATAGAAGATTGCGAAAAACAATTGATACGTGCTACCAAATTAGCAGAAGCACAAAATGGTTCCATATTAGTGATTACCGAAGGTGTGTTCGGAATGAGCGGCCGACAAGGACGACTAAAAGAGATTGTAGAACTAAAGAAAAAATACAAGTTCCGCCTTTTTGTTGACGATGCACACGGTATCGGCACCATGGGAGCTACCGGAGGAGGAACAGGACAAGAACAAGGTTGTCAAGATGGAATTGATATTTACTTCGCTACCTTCGCTAAATCGTTTGCATTAATCGGAGGATTTATTTCCAGCGAAGAACACATTGTAGAGTACTTACGATACAACATGCGCTCGCAAATTTTCGCCAAAGCATTACCAATTGCATTAGTCATTGGAGCTTTGAAACGTTTGGAATTGATGCGCAAACACCCTGAATATAGAGATCAATTATGGGTGATAACACATGCATTACAAGACGGATTGCGCAAAGCAGGTTTCGAAATAGGTAAAACCAATTCGCCAGTTACTCCTGTATTTATGAACGGTTCGATACCTGAAGCAACCAACCTTATCTTGGATTTGCGCGAAAACTTCAATATTTTCTGTTCTATGGTGGTGTATCCTGTAGTACCTAAAGGAATCATCATCTTAAGAATTATACCAACAGCAGTGCATACCATGGAAGATGTGAATTACACCATCGATGCATTCTCGAAAATTGTTGGCAAGCTGAAATCGGGACAATATATGTCTGAGAAAATTGCAGCATTTTAAAAACATATTAAACCGAACCACAATTCTAACGATAGCAGTGGTATTCATCATTGCTACCGTTAGTTCTTGTGCTCGTGGCCACAAAGATTGCCAAGGCCATAGGCATAAGGTAAAAACAGAAATGGGTGGGTACTTATAAACCTGCCTTACTAATCGCTAAAGCTTATTTAACTCTTTCATGATCATTCGAGCTCTTGCTTTGAAAGCAGCAGAGCTATGAGGCAATTGTTCTTCAATAACGAGGTTCAATTCGCCAGTAAGTTCAGGATGTATTTTCGCAATGTTAGCAATGGCTTGCATGGCATGTACTTTCACCACTACTTTTTCTTGTGGTAAGTCAATCAATTCGAAACAAGTGTCAATTAATTTAGCTTGCAAATCTTCAGGAATGGTTTGCGAAGCAAGCACTACCATCATGTTTCGCCTCACGGCATCTACCTCAAACTCTTTTATGGTATTGATAAACTTGGCAAGATAAGGCGTAAGCAATTCGGGGTGTAGAGCATTCACAGTAGCGAGCAACCAAGCAGCACGTTGCGGTAAGGGAGGCTCGGCATTATAAATAATTTCAATAATCTGTTTGAACTTTGCAGGACTATTACCAATGAACCGGGTGATGTAATCCGTAATATTTCGCGAATGTTCTTTAAGAAGTTGTTCTTTTAAGTTCATACCAATTGAATCGAAAACTCACTACATTCTTTCGGGAACATTTATACCCAGCAATTGCATGGACGATTTAATGGCCATTCCTATTGTATTAGATAAGTGCAATCGGAAATTCATGGTTGCCTGGTGTTCTTCTTTCAACATCGGAGTATCATGATAATACTGGCTATACTCTTTTGATAAATCATACACGTAATTGGCTATCAACGCTGGGCTAAATTCGTTTGCTGCCTGCAGAAGAGTAGGAGTGAAGTGGTATAGTTTTATTATCAGTTCCTTTTCTTTGGGCAACAATGCAATATTCAAGTCGAGTGGTTGCGAAGTTTCAAAGCCATTCAACTCCTTCGCTTTGCGCAAAATTGCGCGAACCCGAACATAGTTAAACATGATAAAAGGGGCTGTATTCCCATTAAAGTCGATTGACTCAGCAGGATTGAAGAGCATTTTCTTTTTAGGATCAACCTTTAGCATAAAGTATTTCAAAGCTCCCATACCTATGATTTTATAGAGTTCATTGGCTTCTTCTTCCGAAAGGTGTTCCACTTTGCCGAGTTCTTTAGTAGTAGCAGCTGCAGTATTAATCATTTCTTGCATCAAGTCATCAGCATCAACCACCGTCCCTTCGCGCGATTTCATTTTACCTTCGGGCAATTCGACCATTCCATAGGATAGGTGATACAATCCTTTTGCCCAGCTATATCCAAGTTTGTTCAGTATAAGCAGAAGTACTTTGAAATGGTAGTCCTGCTCATTGCCAACAGTAAAAATCAGTTTGGAGAAATTAGATTCTTTGAAACGTTGTGCAGCCGTTCCCAAGTCTTGAGTCATGTAAAGCGAGGTACCATCAGCACGAAGCAACGTTTTCTCATCAAGGCCATCAGCAGTTAAATCAATATAAACCGAGTTATCATCGCGTCTTTTTAACACCCCTTTCGACAATCCATCTTCAATCAGGTCTTTTCCTAATAGATAGGTATTGCTTTCGTAATACACCTTATCGAAATCCACTCCCAGCATCTTATAGGTTTGGTCAAATCCTTTGTAAACCCAACCATTCATTAGGGTCCATAAGTCGCGCACCTCCTTGTCAGCCGTTTCCCATTTACGAAGCATTTCCTGAGTAGCTTTCATCAAAGGAGCTTGCTTTTCGGCTTCTTCTGCTGTTAGTCCACTCTCTGTGAGTTTCTTCAATTCGAGCTTGTACTGTTTGTCAAATTCCACATAGTATTTACCCACCAAGTGATCGCCTTTCATACCAGAGGATTCTGGAGTTTCACCATTTCCCCAACGTTGCCACGCAATCATCGATTTGCAGATATGTATGCCTCTGTCGTTGACAATATTAGTTTTAATAACCTTATTGCCAGCCGCCTTTAGTATTTCAGCAACCGAATAACCCAATAAATTGTTGCGCACATGGCCTAGATGTAAAGGCTTGTTAGTGTTTGGCGATGAGTATTCGACCATCACCACAGGGGCGTCAGCAGGTACTTGGGCATTGATTAACGACTTTCCGTTGATAGAAGAGAGGTATGTCAACCAATACGCATCAGAGATAACAATGTTCAGAAATCCTTTGATTACATTGTAATCGGCCACTTCAGTTACATTCGATTTGAGGTAACTCCCTATTTCTTCGGCTGTTATTTCAGGCTTTTTCTTCGAAAGCTTTAGGAAATTGAATACCACAAGCGTGAAATCGCCAGTGAAATCGGGGTTTGTTTTTTCGAAATTTATCTTATCAACAGTTCCTCCATAAAGGGTTTTGATAGCCTCAATGGTTTTCACTGAAAGTATTTGTTCAATCATAAGTTCATTTTAAAAATGCAGGACAATGGATTGGTAGAATACTCAAAACGAAGTTTCATTTCCGTATCCAACCAAGTTAAAACACTACATTTTTTAGTAGGTAAGCTGACTAACTACCTTTTGCAATATCTCAAAAGTGTTTTCAGCCATTAAGTTTTCTTTATCAAGCGTTGGATTTACTTCGCATATTTCGAAACAACACACCTTTTCGTTTTGCACCAAACGAACGCAGAGACTACCTGCTTCTTTTTCGGTAATTCCATTACGAACAGGAGTTCCTGTGCCTTTTGATATGGAAGAGTCCATACTATCCACATCGAACGAAACGTAAATTAAATTACAGTTATTTAAATGAGCGAGGGCATCGCGGGCAATTTTCTCCACACCGTTGCGTTTAACTTCGGCTGTGTTGAAGGTTTTAATCTTGTGTTTTTTCAACAAGTAGCTTTCTTCTGGCTCCACATCTCGAACTCCAATATAAACAATATCATTGTAAGTAATTTTTGGCGATATGCCTCCAATTCGTTTCAATCGAGCCCATAAATCAATCGTTTCTTTGTCGGGTTTATTCATTTTATTGGCAATGTTGTCTTCTCCCAAAGCCGAAGCAAGTGGCATACCGTGCAAATTGCCAGTAGGAGTGGTATAAGGGCTATGTATGTCGGCATGTGCGTCTATCCAGATAACTCCTAACTTTTGTTTAGGGTAAGCCATCTTAATCCCCGCAATGGTGCCAGCAGCAGTACTGTGGTCGCCAGCAAGCACAATGGGGAAGTTGTTTTTCTTAAGCGTTTGCGATACTTGAGCTGCAATTCGTTCACAGATGGCTAGTATGCCACCTATTCTTTTAGCATAAACTGGTTTTGGAGGCTCGAACAATAGTTGATTCTCGGTTTTAATTTCCGATGATTCGAATTGTTTAAACATATTGCTTCCATAATCGAGAGCAGCTACCTTTATGGCATCCACGCCCATGCTAGCCCCTCGGGTTCCAGCGCCAATCTCCGATTTTACTTCAATAAACTTTACCGTTTTCATTTGATTATGTTGTTTTGTTGTCAAAATTATTACTTTTTAATTTTTGTTGATTGTCTATTTGTTCTAAGTTTCTTAATAATTTGTTAAATTAAATTAATTGGTTTATGCAAAAAATGTCAATGTAAGTTAGTTACTTTGTACAAAATTAATTCATCATAACATTTTCAAATTAACTATTAACTACATCGGCTAACTATGGACAGTAAATACAGCGACTTAATTAATCAAACCTTCGATTTTCCGCAAGAAGGGTTTGAAGTAGTAGACAATGAACTATACTTTTACGATATTCCTTTGATGGATATCATTAAGAAGTACGGCACTCCACTTAAGATAAGCTATCTGCCAAAGATTAGCGCTTCAATACAAAAAGCCAAAAAACTATTTAACGTGGCAATGGCTAAAGCCGATTACAAGGGCAAATATACATATTGTTATTGTACCAAGAGTTCTCATTTTTCATTTGTGCTTGACGAAGCCCTTAAAAATGACATCCATTTAGAAACATCTTCGGCCTTCGACATCCCATTGATAAGGGCTTTGCACGCTTCTGGTAAGATTTCGAAAAATACTTTTATTATTCATAATGGCTATAAGCGCCCCATGTATTTGAAATACATCAGCGACTTAATCAATAATGGATTTGTGAACTCCGTTCCAATTCTCGACAATATCAACGAATTGAGTCAATTGGAAAAATTATGTAAAAACAAGTTTAAAGTAGGGATAAGGGTTGCTACCGATGAGGAACCAAAGTTCGAGTTTTATACTTCTCGATTAGGAATACGCCAAGCTGATATTGTGAACTACTATAACAGTATAATAAAGAAGAGTACCAAGTGTAAATTGAAAATGCTTCACTTTTTTATTAATACGGGTATAAGAGATACTACTTATTATTGGTCGGAACTATCGAAAGCAATTAACGTGTATTGCGACCTAAAGAAGATTTGCCCTTCCATAGATTCGCTTGATATTGGAGGTGGTTTTCCAATTCGTACATCACTAAGCTTTAATTACGACTATTCGTATATGGCAGATGAATTAATACAGAAAATAAAGAACATTTGCGAAGAAAGGGGAGTGCCCGAGCCAGATATATTCACCGAATTCGGTAGTTTCACCGTGGGCGAAAGTGGAGCTGCGCTTTACTCGATTGTGGATATAAAAAAACAGAACGATAATGAGCTTTGGTATATGATTGATAGCTCGTTTATCACTACATTGCCCGATACATGGGGTATAAAGCAAAAATTCATATTGCTTGCCATCAACAATTGGAATAAAGAATATCAAAGGGTGAATTTAGGAGGGTTGACATGCGATAGCGATGATTATTATAATGCCGAATCGCACCTGAACCAGGTATATATGCCACGGATTGATGAAAAACAGAAAGAGCCACTTTACTTAGGTTTTTTCCATACAGGTGCTTATCAAGAATCGCTTGGGGGATATGGTGGTATTCAGCATTGTTTGATACCTGCTCCAAAACATGTGATTATCGACCGTGATGAAGAAGATAAACTGATAACCTATTTGTTTTCGAAAGAACAAAGCTATAAGTCGATGATGAAAACGCTAGGTTACTAGCGCTGTTCAGCAAAAAAACTTTTGGCTTTTTCATTTTATTAACTAACTTGCACCCTTTATTTTAAAAAGGTACAGCACTTAATTGACTAGATTGTTTAAAATATTCTTGAAATAAGCATGAAAAAACGATTATCAATTATTCTCTTTGTTGGGCTTTCCTTAATTTATGTGGAAAGCTGTAAGCATGATGAAGGGAAATTTATATCGGAAGGGAGCATTGAATATGCAGCATCGGTAGTAGATCAATCGAACTCGATGGCAAGCATGGCACCTAGCAAGATGATTATACATTTCAAGAACAACAAATCGTGTGTGGAAATGAGTGCTGGTATGGGGTTGTTCACTACCTCATTTGTATCGAATCCTGATAACCACACCTTGATTCAAATGGTGAAACTGTTGAACAAGAAGTTTTGGCTTTCACAATCAATGGATGAAATACAAAAGGATATCAACTCTTATAAATTCGAAATTAAACCAACCAAAGAAACTAAAATAATTGCAGGATACACTTGTACCAAGGCAATGGTACATAAACGAGATAGTGATGACCCTGATTTCGCCATTTATTACACCAAAGAACTCAACATCACCAATCCTAATTTCTCGAATCCTTTTTCGAACATTAGTGGGGTGTTGATGGAATACCAGTTGAAGAAATTCGGCTTAGAAATGAAGTTTGTAGCCACCAAGGTAGTGAAAGAGCCACTGGATGACGCTCTTTTTGAGGTACCTAGTGATTACAAAAAAATAACCTCCAAAGAAATGAACGAACTTTTCGAAGGTTTGCAATAGTGCAAGCGCTTCTGTATTGTTGATTCTTTTACATTCCTAGTAAATGCAAGTGCTCCAGAACAAAAGGTTCTATTTTTTACTCTCTTTTATTGAAGGAGGTTCGGTAATGGCTACCGAATTGCTTGGCGCTAAGATGTTGGCTCCGTATTTTGGATCATCGCTTTACGTTTGGGCTACGGTATTGGCCATCACCCTTGGGGGATTAGCTTCAGGATATTTCGCAGGTGGCATCCTTTCGTATCGAAACAAGAGTAAATTCACCTTATTTACGGTATTGTTGTTGGCGGCCTTGTTCACGGTGTTGATGCCGTTCACTTCCAAATTAATACTCTGGGCCATAGGTATGCATAGTTTGCTGCCTTCGGTAATTCTTTCATCGGGTTGCATTTTATTTCCTCCAGTGTTTATGATGGGTATGGTTTCACCATTGATTATTGGTGCAATAACAACAGACATCAAAGAATCGGGGAGGGCGGCTGGTGCTATTTATGCCATCTCTACGGTTGGAGGCATTATAGCTACTTTTCTGTTTGGGTTCTACATCATTCCAAGTTATGGGCTCACCATTCCGGCTATTGCTACAGGCATTTTACTCGGCATTATTCCCTGCATCGTACTATTAATGCGTAAGAAACTTACCCAAACCATTGGTTTTTTTTTGCTTGTTGCTTGGGCTTGCTCGGCATCTGAGCCACGTTTTTCGTCAGAGGTAAAGGTAGTTTACAACCAAGAGGGGCTATTGGGGCAATTGTTGGTATTAGATTATCCGCGCTACGAGAACAATGTGAAACAGGAAGGCTATGCAAGGTGGTTGTTTGTAAATCGCATTTCGCAAACCATGGACGACTCATTGGCTATGGCTAACCATAAAGATCAGCGCTATTTTCCTTATGTATACCATATTTCGAATTACCTCGATTCGTTTCCGAAAACAACAAAAGTATTATTGATGGGCCTAGGCGGTGGAAGTATTGCCAAGCAGTTGTTCGACCAAGGGTTTTCAGTGGATGTTTGCGAGCTGGACGAACGCATCGCGTATGTGGCTCGACATTATTTTCACTTAAACGAAAAAGTGAACATTACAGTGGACGATGCCCGCCATTATATTCGTACTTGCGATAAGAAGTACGATGTGATAGTGCTGGATATGTTTAAAGGAGAAGAGCCACCTAACCATGTTTTTACTCGCGAAGCCATGGACGAACTAAAACTCATGCTAAACAAAAACGGAACTGTGTTCGTTAATGGGTTGGGTTATTACGAAGGTAGTATTGGCAAGGCCATGAGGTCGGTATACAAAACCTTTGGGGCAGCAGGATTTAAAGTAAGGGCCGAAGCCACCGATAAAAACCCCGACATGAGTAACCTTTTGTTTTATGCTTCGCTCGATAGCCTAAAAACCAATGTTCCGTATTTGCCAGAAAGTAAACTCGACCTGAATGATGCGGTGGTGCTAACGGATGATTACCCGCTGTTGGACAAACTGAATGCTGAAGCGGCCAAAAGATGGCGCATGCTTAGTATAAACTCGTTTCGGGAGGATGCAGGGCAATATAGCCTCCCGATTTTCAACTAAAAAACTAGATAGAAGTAGAGCTATAGTCCAATGTTGACTCCAAGCCGGATGATGAGGGGGCTAGCATAAGGGCTATAATCGTTTTGGGTAAGGTTGTAAAGCACCATAGCCACAATTCCCGAATACTGAGAAAAGCGCTGAATATAACCGCCACCCACCAATACCGATGTTACTCCAATGCGTTTCTCAATATTGTTATAGGCCGCAAGGTTGAGGTATTCAATCTCGCCATGGGTAAAGAAATCCTTCTTGATATAATATCGGCCAAATACACTTCCACCATAAATATTGGTAGTGAATCGGTAAGACCCATAATCGTATTCGTAATATTGATAGTTAACACCAACACCTGCATGCACCTTCTCGTTGATGCGGTAACCAAGAATAGGAGATACGTCTACATAAGTGGGATTGCCAAACGAAAGTCCGAGACCTCCACCAAAAAAGGTCTTTTTCCAGAAACTATCTTCGGCTTCCTCGGCTTTTCGCTCTTTTTCTTTCTGAGCAATATGGGTGCTGTCGTAATACTGAGCATTGGCAGCAAAGCTGATGAAGAACGAAAGGAATAAAATGATTTTCGATACTGGAGATTTAGTCATATATGTTTGCAAAATTAATAATTATTGTTGTCCTTTGTTCGATAATTGATTCATTTTTGAGCAAGTGAGCCCATGGTTATCGAGCCAAGGACTAAATGAACGAGAATGAAGTGTCGAACGATTCTAAATTTATACAAAATGAACATAATAGTTACAGGTGCCAGCAGAGGCATAGGCTACGAATTGGTGAAAATATACAGCGCAAGCCCCGAAAACACCATTATTGCTATTTCGCGAAATGTGCAAAAACTGAACCAACTTAAAAACGAGTGCCAAGCCATGTACCCAAACTCGAAAGTAATACCTCTTGGTTTCGATTTGAATGAAAAAAACATGGAAGGTTTAATGGCGGAAGTGAATAAATACATGAAAACGGTAAATATATTGGTGAACAATGCTGGGGCTATTGTAAATAAATCATTTATGGAAATCACTTCGAGCGATATGGAAACTGTTTTTAATGTGAATGTATTCGGGGTGGTACGACTTATTCAAGAGATTTTGCCCATGATGGTGACCAAAACTCGGGGGCATGTAATCAACATAAGTAGCGTGGGTGGTTATCAAGGTTCGGTGAAGTTTGCTGGCTTGTCGGCTTATAGTAGCTCCAAGGCTGCTTTGGCATGTATGACCGAATGCTTGGCTGAGGAATTTAAGGACATGAACGTGGCTTTTAACTGCTTGGCTTTGGGTGCGGTGCAAACCGATATGTTAGAAGAAGCTTTTCCGGGATACAGAGCACCGTTGACAGCCTTGGAAATGGCAGAGTTTATTTCGAAGTTTTCGGTGAATGCACACAAGGTGATGAACGGGAAGGTAATTCCGGTTTCGTTAAGTACTCCTTAAAATCTTGTTGATAGTTGTTGGTTGTTAGTTGTTGGAATTTTAGGGAAATGATAATTTGGACAAATTAGGGTTTTTGGCAAGAATTGTAGAATCTGGGGAATTTTAGGAAAAGGGGATTTAGCGAGATGGAGGTATATATAAATTGTTTCTTATAAATTTCAAATACGCGATTCTGAAATTAGATTTTAGGAATTAGAATTAAGTATTTCAATAGCGTTCGGGGTAGAGTGGAAATTTCATTCATCTGAACTTGCAGGGTGAAGGGTTAGTATCTATAAAGTTTAGGAATAGTACCAATAGATGTTAGTTATCAGAATAATACTATTTAACATAATATTAATTATACTACGAAAGTGGTATTTCCAGAATATAGCTTATTGGCTGTTTTAGTTTCTTAATAGCTGTACAAAGCCATATTTCGGTTCCTTAAACATAGGTGCCGAAATAACGTAATAATAAACCCCGTCAGAACATTTTCCACCATTCCAACCAATATTGGTTTTCTCGAACGAGGAATAATCTTTTTGTTCAAAAACCTTTTCGCCCCAGCGATTATAAATTATTAGCGATGCATTTGGCACAAATTCTAAATTCTTGATGTAGAAATATTGGTTCACTTCGTTCCCACCCGATTGCCCTGGTGTGAAAATATTAGGTATTTGTATTTCGGGCATTACGGTGTATTCATAAATGATGGTGTCCCAACAACCGTTGTTGCTTTCTACGGCCAAAACCACCTGATAATTACCCGAATTGGTATAATTATGTATTGGATTTTGGTAAATGGCAGGATCGCTGCCCTGAACGATTGGCGAACCATCGCCAAAATTCCACGACCAATTGATGATGTTGCCTGTGCTTAAGCTCGAAATGTCATTGAACTGAACAGGAACTCCAGGTGCTGAGGTTAAAGGCGGATTCTCAGTAAAATTGGCAATTGGTGCTCCTGATTGAGTAATGATGGCAGTAGCTGTGGCTGCACATCCATTGCTTAGGCTTGCTGTAACGGTATATGTTCCGGCCGATAAACCATTGACTGTGGCCGTGGTAGCTCCTCCCGGATTCCAGCTATACGACACATTGCCCGGTGTGCTGCCCACATCGGCTGTGGCCGAACCTCCTGAGGTATTTCCACAATTGGTATTACTTACTGTGGTGGTTAGCGACAAGGTGGTAACCGGAATGCTTACCGAACCCGATGCATTGCACGGTCCGATGATGGTGAGCATCACCGTATGCGAACCAGCATTGGTAAACACATGGCTTGGGTTGGCCAAGGTGGATGTATTAGCGATGCCTGAAGCAGGGTCGCCAAAATTCCAGACATAATTGGTTGGACACAAAGTGGGTACACTGGTGAAACTAATGGTATTGGGGCCTGTGCATGCCGAGGTAAACGATGCTACGTTGGCAGGTGCATTGCCTATGTGAATATCGTCAATGGCGATGCCATCGAACGAATTGCAGGTGGTGCCGGCTCCGAACAAAAACCGAAAACGAACCGATGGTTGACCTGCCAAATTAGTCATACAATGCTTAGCCGTAACCCAAGCTCCGCTACCATGCAGCCCTTGACAGTTGCCCGAAGTAGTACCAATGCGGCCAGCCCATCCATGTTTAGGACTGGCTGAAGTAAGATAGGTAACATTGTCGTAATTATACCAATTAGCATTGAGGCAATCCACCGGGTCGTTATAAGCTCCTACATTGGTCCACGAGGTGCCACCATTGAGCGAATACTGAAGCACCATGCCATCATGCATCCATTCCGACTCCCAAAATATTTTAAACGAAATCCAAGGATAATTGAGGGTGGTGAAATCGAAACAAGGGCTTCGGAGCCATGCCAATTCGCCATTGTTGTATGACGAGCCTGTGAGCCCACCTACCATCCAACTTTTGCTTCCGCCACCGGCAGTATTGATGGTGGGATGTGCAGGAGTCCCTCTGGTCCAATCGCTGCTGGTACCACCGGTTGTCCAAGCGGCTGAGGTTTCGAATCCTTCATCGTAAGGAAAACTGCTGATTACGGTGCCACATTGGCTGATGCCAACCATTGGCCACCAAAGGGATAGGATGAGAAAGATTCGGAATTTCATTCGACTTTAATAATTTTTTGTAATGTACCCCATTGTTTAGACTAATTTTGTCAAAGATAAATAGATTATTCA
>JBAXQU010000092.1:0-12805 GCA_037131555.1 Bacteroidota bacterium | reverse complement strand
GGATAAGAGCTATCCTGTACTGGATAAGAGCTATCCTGTACTGGATAAGAGCTATGCAGTACTGGATAAGAGCTATGCTGTACTGGATAGGAGCTATGCCGACCCTCATAAGAGCTATGCAACCAACGAAAAACGAAAATAAGGAGCTGGATAAGGGCTATGCAGGTCTGCATAACGACCCTGCAAACCTTGTTTTGAAGAAAACGAGCACGCAAAACCGAGAAATTGAACAATTGAAATTGAACTTTAAACCAAGAGAAGATGAACGTGAAAAACGTAAATTTTGAGTTCGCCAACCATGAGCGAACAAAAACCATGAAACCAGAAACCAGAAAAAACAATGAAGCACAAAAACCAATGAATGCGCCAAATGCCCTATAAACAAAGGACTTTATGAATAATAATAAATGGGGGGGGGTAAAACGAGCCACCAGCAAGGCTTTCGAAGCCTCCGAAAGCCGCACAGGGCAATGGTTGCGAGATGTAGTTGAATTAACCATAATAAGAATGTGAATTCGAAGGCTAAGATAAGTATTTTATAGGTAGGATAGGTCAGGTTAATGGCATTTTTTTGAAATAATAAGGTAGAGTTTACTATTGGGGATTTAGGATTTTGAGATTTAGGATTTAGGATTTAGGGATTTAGGATTTGGGATTTAGGAAAAGACCTCACCCCCGGCCCCTCTCCAAAGGAGAGGGGTGACGGAGTGGGGATGGAGAATTTAGGAGCTTTACGAAATATGAATTTACGAATCAGGAGTTAGAATTTAGTAATTAGAGCTTAGAATTTTTTCTTTGTGTCTTCGTGTCTTTGTGGCAATTGAGCGCCTTAGAATTTAGTCCCGAAGCTTCGGGATGGGATTTAGGATTTTGGGATTTAGGATTGGTTGGATAACGAAGAGTGATGCGCTGAATAACTGCACCTGATTGTAGTGGAAATCCTTTTTCTTTGTCCTTTTCGGGCAAAGAAAAAGATTGAAACGAAAAGCAGGAGGAAAGGAAACGAAGTGTGATGAACTGCCTGCCCTGATTTAGATGTGAGATTTGAGATATGAGATTTAGTTGTTGTTGGTTGTTTGGGCAAAAAAAAGAGGAACAACTTTCGTTCTTCCTCTTTTCTTGTTCTCAGTTTATGGAGATGGGTGTCGAGAATTAATTATTCTTCGTCATTTACTTCCATTGCTTCTTTTTTAGAAGCCATTAGTCTATCCATTTCTTCTTGCGAACCTACAATCATTTTATCGTAAATTCTCAAGCCAGTACCGGCAGGTATTAAATGTCCAACAATTACGTTTTCTTTCAATCCTAACAAGGTATCTACTTTTCCGCTTACAGCGGCTTCGTTCAATACTTTGGTAGTTTCCTGGAACGATGCAGCACTCATAAAGCTTTGAGTTTGCAACGAAGCGCGGGTAATACCTTGCAACACTTGGTTAGAAGTAGCAGGCACTGCCTCGCGGGCTTCTATAGGTTTCATATCTCTGCGTTTCAACGATGAGTTTTCGTCACGTAGTTTACGCGCACTAATGATTTGTCCTGCTTTGTAGAGAGTAGATTCGCCAGCATCAAGTATCACTACTTTAGCATATAGGTTGTCGTTCTCTTCCATAAAGGTAGCTTTGTTGATCAATTGTTTTTCGAGGAAAGTAGAATCACCAGCTTCGCTGATGTCAACTTTACGCATCATTTGACGAACAATTACTTCGAAATGTTTATCGTTGATTTTCACACCTTGCAAACGATATACCTCTTGTACCTCATTTACCAAGTATTCTTGCACAGCGGTAGGACCTTTGATAGCAAGGATGTCGCTCGGAGTGATTGCTCCATCGCAAAGCGGCTCGCCTGCTTTTATAAAGTCGTTTTCCTGAACTAGTACGTGTTTACTTAACTGTACAAGGTAGGTTTTCTTTTCGCCAGTGCGCGATTCCACAAATACTTCGCGGTTACCACGTTTGATTTTACCAAACGATACGATACCATCGATTTCGGAAACCACAGCTGGGTTACTAGGGTTACGTGCTTCGAACAACTCGGTAACACGTGGTAAACCTCCTGTGATATCGCCTGATTTACCAGAAGAACGAGGAATTTTTACCAATATCTGTCCTGCTTCTATTTTCGCTCCATCGTTCACAATAACGTGAGAACTTACTGGAATGTTGTAGGTACGCAATATATCTTTTCCTGAAAGGATACGGATGGAAGGGTTTTTCGATTTATCTCTACTTTCCACAATCACTTTCTCCTTAAATCCGGTTTGCTCATCCGATTCTTCGCGGAAAGTAATACCTTCTTCAATGTTATCGAATTCAAGTTTACCAGCAAATTCGGAAACGATTACCGCATTGTACGGATCCCAGTCGCAGATAAGGGTACCTTTCTTGATTTTCTCGTTGTTTTTAACATACACTTGCGAACCATAAGGAATGTTACCTGTGGTCAACACAATTTTAGTATTCGCATCGATGATACGTACCTCAGCCGAACGACCAATAACAACGTCAACCAATTCTTTGCCTGATTTACGTTTTACTGTTTTCAATTCGTCAATTTCGAGGATACCATCGTATTTAGCTTCGATTTTAGAAGAAGCTACCGAACCACCTGCAACACCACCCACGTGGAACGTACGTAATGTAAGCTGTGTACCCGGCTCACCGATTGATTGAGCAGCAATAACACCAACGGCTTCACCACGCTGAACCATACGGCCAGTAGCAAGGTTACGTCCATAGCATTTACCACATACTCCGTTTTTGCTTTCGCAAGTCAACACCGAACGTATTTCAACTGATTCGATAGGAGAATTGGTAATTTCTTTTGCAAAATCTTCGGTTATCTCTTCACCCGATTTGATAATTATTTTTCCGGTTAAAGGATTGTAAACATCATGTACAGTAGTTCTACCAAGTATTCTATCGTACAACGATTCTACCACTTCATCATTTTTCTTCAATGGCACCGCTATCAGTCCACGCAAAGTACCGCAGTCTTCGATAGTGATGATAACATCTTGAGCCACATCCACCAAACGTCTGGTTAAGTAACCCGCATCAGCCGTTTTCAAAGCTGTATCCGCAAGTCCCTTACGAGCACCGTGGGTAGAAATAAAATACTCAAGGATGGACAAACCTTCTTTAAAGTTAGATAAGATAGGATTTTCGATAATCTCACCTCCACCGGCACCTTTCTGAGGTTTTGCCATCAAACCACGCATACCACCTAACTGACGAATTTGTTCTTTCGAACCCCTCGCTCCAGAATCCAACATCATGAAAACAGGGTTGAATCCTTGGCGGTCGCTAGTTAATGTATCCAACACTTTTTTAGTAATGCGGGAGTTGGTATGTGTCCAGATATCGATAATCTGGTTGTAACGCTCATTGTTAGTGATGAAACCCATGTTATAGTTTCCTACCACTTCTTCTACCTGAGCATTAGCATCAGCTATCATTTTTGGTTTATCTTCAGGTATCATTACATCACCCAAGTTGAACGATAAACCTCCACGGAACGCACTCATATAACCCAAACCTTTGATATCGTCAAGGAACTTAGCTGTTTTAGCCATACCCGTTTCCTTCACAATGGTTCCGATAATATCACGCAACGATTTTTTGGTCAATAATTCATTGATATAACCTACTTCTTCGGGCACCACTTGGTTGAACAAGATACGACCTACTGTAGTTTCAATTAATTTATTTACTTTTTTACCACCTTCGTTTACTGCCACACGTACTTTTACGAAAGCATGTAAATCCACTTTCTTTTCGTTGTAAGCAATAATGGTTTCTTCTGCCGAGTAGAAGGTCAACCCCTCCCCTTTCACATGTTCTTCTTTTGTAGTTTTCTTACCTTTGGTCATGTAATACAGACCAAGCACCATGTCCTGAGAAGGTACAGCCACTGGAGCACCATTAGCAGGGTTCAAGATGTTGTGAGAAGCAAGCATCAAAAGTTGAGCTTCCAAGATAGCAGCATGTCCCAATGGAACGTGAACAGCCATTTGGTCACCGTCAAAATCCGCGTTAAATGCAGTACAAGTTAACGGGTGCAACTGTATCGCTTTTCCTTCAATTAATTTTGGTTGGAAAGCTTGAATACCCAATCTGTGCAATGTAGGAGCACGATTCAAAAGAACTGGATGTCCTTTCAATACGTTTTCCAAAATATCCCAAACGATAGGTTCTTTTTTGTCAACAATTTTCTTAGCCGATTTTACAGTTTTTACCACACCACGCTCAATCATCTTACGAATGATAAATGGTTTGAATAATTCTGCTGCCATATCTTTAGGCAACCCGCATTCGTGCAATTTCAATTCAGGTCCTACAACAATTACCGAACGAGCCGAGTAATCCACACGTTTACCTAATAAGTTCTGACGGAAACGACCTTGTTTACCTTTTAATGAATCGGAAAGCGATTTCAATGCACGGTTCGATTCTGTTTTCACAGCATTCGATTTACGAGAGTTGTCGAACAATGAATCTACTGATTCTTGAAGCATACGTTTTTCGTTACGTAAGATTACTTCAGGAGCTTTAATTTCGATTAATCGTTTCAAACGGTTGTTACGGATAATAACACGTCTGTATAAATCATTTAAGTCAGAAGTAGCAAAACGACCTCCATCCAATGGAACTAATGGACGTAACTCAGGTGGAATAACTGGCACAATTTTCACAATCATCCACTCCGGGCGATTTTCCACATGCTCATTTGCATGACGGAAACTTTCCACTACTTGCAAACGTTTCAACGCTTCGTTTTTACGTTGTTGAGAAGTTTCAGTGTTTGCTTTGTGACGCAAGTCGAACGACAAGGCATCTAAATCAACACGGCTCAACAATGATTGTAACGCCTCAGCACCCATTTTAGCGATAAACTTATTTGGGTCTTCGTCTTCCAAAAATTGATTTTCTTTTGGTAACGATTCAAGGATATTTAAATATTCTTCTTCCGATAAAAAGTCAAGATAGTTTACACCATCTCCTGCTTTGATACCAGGATTTACTACCACATAACGTTCGTAGTAAATAATCATGTCTAATTTTTTTGTTGGAAGCCCCAAAAGGTATCCAATTTTGTTTGGCAATGATTTGAAGTACCAGATATGAGCAACAGGAACAACAAGTCCGATATGACCCATACGCTCTCTACGAACTTTCTTTTCGGTTACTTCAACACCACAACGGTCGCAAACAATACCTTTGTATCGAATACGTTTATATTTACCACAAGCACATTCCCAATCTTTTACTGGTCCAAATATTCGCTCACAGAACAAACCACCCATCTCTGGTTTGTAGGTTCTGTAATTGATGGTTTCGGGCTTCACCACTTCACCGCTCGAACGCTCAAGTATTGCCTCAGGAGAAGCAAGACTAATCGTTATTTTTGAGAAGTTACTTTTTAATTTATGATCTCTTTTGAAAGCCATTTATAATTTATTTAAAAGTTAAATAGTTTTAAGTTCAAAGTTGTGTGGTTTAAAGTTTGAAATCTACTGCAATCGTAGCTTTCAAACTTTAAACCTGAAACTAATTTTAGTCGAGTGATATGTTCAATCCCAATCCTCTTAACTCGTGCAACAATACGTTGAACGATTCAGGAATTCCAGGAGTTGGCATATTTTCACCTTTTACAATTGCTTCGTAAGCTTTCGCTCTTCCAACAACGTCATCCGATTTAATAGTAAGGATTTCTTGAAGAATGTTGGCAGCACCAAATGCTTCAAGTGCCCAAACCTCCATCTCACCAAAACGCTGACCTCCAAACTGAGCTTTACCACCCAAAGGTTGTTGAGTAATCAACGAGTATGGTCCTATAGAACGAGAGTGCATCTTATCATCCACCATGTGTCCAAGTTTCAACATATAAATCACACCCACTGTAGCTGGTTGATCAAAACGTTCGCCTGTTCCACCGTCAGTAAGATAAGTACGGCCAAAACGAGGTAAACCAGCTTTGTCTGTCCATTCGTTCAACTGTTCGGTAGTAGCACCATCAAATATTGGAGTAAAGAATTTCTCTCCTAATTTTTGACCAGCCCATCCAAGTACTGTTTCATAAATCTGACCCAAGTTCATACGCGAAGGCACCCCAAGTGGGTTCAACACGATATCAACAGGTGTTCCATCTTCAAGGAAAGGCATATCCTCATCGCGAACGATACGAGCAACGATACCTTTATTACCGTGACGACCAGCCATCTTGTCACCTACTTTCAATTTACGTTTTTTAGCAATGTAAATCTTAGCGAGCTGAACAATTCCTGATGGAAGTTCATCGCCAATTGTAACTGCGAATTTTTTACGTTTGAAAGCACCTAACAAGTCATTATACCTGATAGAATAGTTGTGCAACAATGTTTTTATTTTCTCATTAATTTCTTTGTCAGTAGTCCATTTTCCAGGATTCACTGCAGTGAAATCAATTTTTTCAAGAATCTTCTGGTTGAACTTAATGCTCTTTCCAACAACTTCTTCTTTCAATAAATTGTAAACACCTTGCGATGTTTTTCCATTTACAAGCGTAGTTAATTTGTCAACCAATTTGTTTTTAAGAATTGCCATTTCAGCTGCATGCTCTTTGTCAATCTTATCCAACAATGGTTTTTCCTCTTGCTTCGCTTTTTTATCTTTTATTGCTTTTGAGAACAATTTTTTATCGATAACAATACCACGCAATGATGGAGGCGCTTTTAATGAAGCATCTTTCACATCACCTGCTTTGTCACCAAAGATGGCACGCAAAAGTTTTTCTTCTGGCGATGGGTCAGTTTCTCCTTTTGGAGTAATCTTACCAATTAATATATCACCTTCTTTTACTTCTGCACCAATACGTATCAATCCGTTTTCGTCAAGATCTTTGGTTGCCTCTTCCGATACATTCGGAATATCAGCAGTAAGTTCTTCTAATCCGCGTTTTGTATCACGAACCTCTAACGAATACTCATCAATATGAACGGATGTAAAAATATCCTCACGCGCTACACGCTCAGAGATTACAATCGCATCCTCAAAGTTGTAACCTTTCCAAGGCATGAAAGCCACTTTCATGTTACGACCTAAAGCTAATTCACCATTTTGAGTTGCATAACCATCGCATAAAACTTGACCTTTTGAAACTTTTTCACCTTTCTTCACGATAGGTTTTAAGTTGATACAAGTACTTTGGTTGGTTTTACGGAATTTAGTTAATTTGTAATGAACGATGTCTTCTTCAAAACTTATTAATTTCTCTGCTTCCGAACGGTTGTAGCGAATCACGATTTCATTTGAATCAACATATTCAACCACACCTTCACCAGCTGCATTAATCAACACACGAGAATCGCGGGCAACCAATGGTTCCAATCCTGTTCCAACAATAGGAGCTTCAGGACGTAACAAAGGAACTGCCTGACGTTGCATGTTCGAACCCATCAAGGCACGGTTAGCATCATCATGTTCAAGGAAAGGAATTAACGAAGCTGCAATAGATGCAATTTGATTAGGAGCAACGTCCATCAAATGCAACTTTTCAGGATCAACTACTGGGAAATCTCCTTCGTAACGAGCCTTTACTTTACCTTCAACAAAATTTCCTTTTGCATCTATCGGGGCATTTGCTTGCGCGATTGTTTTCGAATCTTCTTCTTCAGCGCTTAAGTAAATAACGCTCTTATCTACATCCACCTTACCATCAGTAACGGTCATGTATGGAGTTTCGATAAAGCCTAATTTATTTATTTTCGCGAATACACATAACGAGGAAATCAAACCAATGTTTGGTCCTTCTGGTGTTTCAATGGTACATAAACGTCCGTAGTGAGTATAGTGAACGTCACGCACCTCAAATCCTGCACGTTCACGTGATAGACCACCTGGCCCAAGTGCGGAGAGCCTGCGCTTGTGCGTAAGTTCTGCCAGTGGGTTGGTTTGATCCATAAATTGTGACAACTGATTTGTTCCGAAGAAAGAGTTGATAACCGATGACAATGTTTTAGCATTGATCAAATCAGTAGGCGTGAACACCTCGTTATCACGAACGTTCATACGCTCGCGAATGGTACGAGCCATACGAGCAAGACCAACTCCAAATTGTGAGTACAATTGTTCACCAACTGTACGAACACGTCTGTTACTCAAGTGGTCAATATCATCCACATCAGCTTTTGAATTGATAAGTTCAATCAAATATTTAATGATACAGATGATGTCTTCCTTGGTCAACGTTTTATGATCCATTGGAGTGGTCAGATTCAACTTCTTGTTGATTCTGTAACGACCTACTTCACCTAAATCATAACGTTTGTCAGAGAAAAATAATTTGTCGATGATACCACGAGCCGTTTCTTCATCAGGTGGCTCTGCGTTACGCAATTGACGATAGATATGTTCCACAGCCTCTTTTTCAGAGTTGGAAGTATCTTTTTGCAATGTGTTATATATAATAGCGTAATCACCCGCATTCACATCTTGTTTGTGAAGGATAATGGATTTTACGTTAGCATCAATAATCAATTCAATATGGCTTTCATCCAATATCGTTTCGCGGTCTATAATAACCTCGTTACGTTCAATGGAAACAACCTCACCAGTATCTTCATCCACAAAATCTTCAATCCATGTTTTCAATACACGGGCTGCTAACTTGCGTCCAAGTGATCCTTTTAACGCTGGTTTGCTAACTTTTACTTCGTCAGCTAATCCAAATATTTCAAGGATTTGTTTATCACTTTCGAAACCAATTGCTCTCAACAAAGTGGTTACCGGTAATTTCTTTTTACGGTCGATATAAGCGTACATTACGCTATTAATATCGGTAGCAAACTCTATCCACGAACCTTTGAAAGGAATTACACGTGCCGAATATAGTTTGGTTCCGTTTGCGTGACGGCTTTGACCGAAGAACACGCCTGGTGAACGGTGTAATTGAGAAACAATAACACGTTCTGCCCCATTAATTACAAATGTACCTTTAGGTGTCATGTATGGTATTGTACCTAAATAAACATCCTGAACGATGGTTTCGAAATCCTCATGTTCAGGGTCAGTACAATACAAACGCACCTTTGCTTTAAGCGGTACACTATAAGTTAAACCGCGCTCAATACACTCTTCAAGAGAATAACGAGGGGGGTCGATAAAATAATCTAAAAATTCGAGCACGAAATTATTACGTGCATCGGAGATTGGAAAGTTTTCTGCGAAAACTTTATACAATCCTTCGTTTTGACGATTTTCAGAAGTAGTTTCTAATTGAAAAAAGTCTTGAAACGATTTTAGTTGAATATCTAAAAAGTCAGGATATTCAATCTGACTTTTGATAGATGCAAAACTTATTCTTTGAGGTTTTTTTGTATTAGCCAAGGTGTTAAGATTTATAGTTTGTATTTGCTTTTTACGACAATCTACAAACCGGGTTAATAAGATAAAACAACTATAAACAACAAAAGGCATAGCCTTAGCCCATCATAAGACGGGCTAAGTTCTAAACCTTAAAATTGTGTATTAGCCAACAGCTTATTTAATCTCAACCTTTGCTCCTGCCTCTTCTAGTTGTTTTTTCATTGTTTCGGCTTCTTCTTTTGAAATGCCTTCTTTAACTGGTTTTGGAGCTCCGTCTACTAAATCTTTAGCCTCTTTCAATCCAAGTCCTGTTAAATCTTTAACGATTTTAACAACTCCTAATTTTGCTGCTCCTGCTTCTACAAGAACAACATCAAAAGTTGTTTTTTCAGCTACTGCTGCTGCTCCAGCACCACCACCTACTGCTACTGCTACTGCTGCTGCTGCTGGTTCGATACCATATTCATCTTTTAAAATTTGAGCTAATTCATTAACTTCTTTTACAGTTAAGTTTACTAATTGCTCTGCGAACGATTTTAAATCTGCCATTTTTATTTATTGTTTTAATTGTTAATTACTAATTTTTATTTTTACTTGTTTTTTTTACTTAATTCTCTTTTTCCGATAATGTTTTTACAATTCCAGCTAATTTACCCCCACTCGATTTAAGAGCAGAAATAACATTTTTAGCAGGTGATTGTAACAATCCAATAATGTCGCCAATAAGCTCATTTTTAGATTTGATACTAGCAAGAACATCTAATTGATTATCGCCAATGTAGGCACATTCTTCAACAAATGCTGCTTTCAAAACTGGCTTATCATTCTTCACTCTGAATTCTTTGATAAGTTTTGCAGGATCACTTCCTACTTCCGAAAACATAATTGCTGTTGAACCTTTTAATGAGCCAAACAACGGTTGATAATCTTTGCCTTCGCTACGTTCCATTGCTTTTTTAAGCAACGAATTCTTAACTACTAACATTTTGATGTTTCTGTTAAAACATAATCTTCGCAACTGTGATGTTTTTTCAGCAGTCAACGAAGCAACATCGGTTAAATAGAAATGACTGTTGTCTGCTAACTGCTTTACCAACGAGTCTATTACTTCTGTTTTTTCTTCTTTTTTCATTTCTATTAGTTTATTTATCTGCCCAGTGGAAGCCAGTGCAAATGTGTTTTATTCTGCAATTACAGAATTATTGTCCTAAAAATTTTGAATCAATTTGAATACTTGGACTCATAGTAGAAGACATAAAGATGCTTCTTATATAAGTTCCTTTTGCTGATGAAGGTTTTAACTTCATGATGGTTTGTAACAACTCATTTGCGTTCTCAGATATTTTAGTGCTATCAAAAGATGCTTTAGCTACCAATGCTTGAACAATACCAGCTTTGTCAACTTTAAAATCTATTTTACCACCTTTCGAATCGGTTACTGCTTTTCCAATGTCCATGGTTACAGTTCCTGTCTTAGGGTTTGGCATTAATCCGCGAGGACCAAGTACACGACCTAAAGCACCTACTTTACCCATTACTGAAGGCATCGTGATGATTACATCCACATCGGTCCATCCACCTTTAATTTTTTCGATATACTCGTCTAAACCAACAAAATCAGCTCCAGCAGCTTTGGCTTCTGCTTCTTTGTCTGGTGTTACCAAGGCAAGAACTTTTAATGTTTTTCCAGTTCCGTGTGGTAATGATACCGAACCACGAACCATTTGATTTGCTTTACGAGGATCTACACCTAAGCGAACGCTTATTTCTACTGAGGAATCAAATTTTGTAGAAGTGATGTCTTTAACAATTTTTGCTGCTTCTGCCAATGAGTATGATTTTGTAGCATCATACTTAGCCATAGCAACTTTTCTTTTCTTTGAAATTTTTGTCATTTTTATTAATTTATGGTGTTCAAACGTCTTACTTTATTCGGACTCCACCTGTTAATTTAATTGCTGAATTCTAGTTTTTTTTGATTTGAAGAGTTACTTTAAAACTCTTGAAATCGAAAATTCTAAAATTAGTTTTTCAATGGCGATTCACCTGTTACGGTCAATCCCATACTACGAGCAGTACCAGCTACCATGCTCATAGCCGACTCGATAGTAAAGCAATTTAAATCGGGCATTTTTGCTTCAGCTACTTCGCGTATCTGATCCCAACTTACGTTACCTACTTTCAAACGGTTTGATTCTTTTGAACCTTGTTTTACCTTCGTAATCTCCAACAACGATACCGCTACTGGTGGATTTTTGGTAATAAATTCAAACGACTTATCATTGTACACAGTAATAATTACTGGTATTACTTTTCCTGCTTTATCTTGGGTTCTTGCATTGAATTGCTTGCAAAACTCCATAATATTCACACCTTTTGCTCCTAATGCTGGTCCAATTGGTGGTGAAGGATTTGCTGCCCCTCCTTTAATTTGCAATTTAATCATTGCACTTACTTCTTTTGCCATTGCTATTATTTAGTATTTTGTAGTATATATATGTACTTTTGAGTACTTCTTAGTTCTGTTTTTCCCTTTGCAACGTGCTTAAATACTAATGGAAGCTTAATACTTTATTCTCGTTACCCTTTATTTTTCTATCCCACTATTGGTCTAAAAAAAAATTTAGGGAGGGCAAAAGTAAGAATTTTATTTATATAAACAACAAGTGGTTAAAAATATTTTCTCTTTATTTAACAGAATTCAATTTATTATGTGTATAAACCCCAAAAAAGCCCCTCACATTTCTGTAAGGAGCTTTTTCTATTTTAAATTCTGGGTTATTACTTAATTGTATAACTTGGTTTATTCGGATGCATTGGATTAGGCATCAACTTTTGAGTACCGGGGTGTATTATTAAATCCATATCTTCCATAGGTACAGCCCCCAACAAAGTTTCATCTCCTATTACCAGTGCACCTACAAAACAAAAACGATTTTCAAAATCTATTCTAATCGGTCCTACATAGGGAACAACATGAGTGCTGCCATCTGCAATAGTTACCGTACGTTTATCCAATTCTTCCAACTCCAATTGATAAGCAACCGATTGAGGAATACAAAGCATTAATGCACCTGTATCAACCAAAGTGTCTATTTCAACAGGCAACAGTGAGGAATTGCGCGGATTGCTTAATTTAATTTTTGAATTTGTTAATCCCATCTTTTATTTTTTTACAAAGATACTTCTTTTTCCCCTCTCACATCATAATAAAAAAGCCCCTTACATTTCTCCGCAAACGCGAGCGTATTTCGCTCGTGTTTCTTATTCTGTGGCGTCCCGCCACATATTTAGCTTTTTCTACTCATGCACTTCTTCACATTTGGTTTGCTTTTTTTAAGTACTAGATGTGGTGGTGAGGACACCACCATCTAAAAGGCACGAGTGAGGACACTCGCGCCAGCGGATGTCTGTCGGCTTACTATTTTTTTTGCGCAAGCTTTGCAAGCTCTTTTAAAAGC
>JBAXQU010000091.1:0-12877 GCA_037131555.1 Bacteroidota bacterium | reverse complement strand
AGGCTTGTCATTTCGAACGAAGTGAGAAATCTCATTTTTAGTGAATAGCCAAAAGCGATTAGGCAATAGGGAGTGATTCGTGTATCTTTATGAATTGCACCACTTCACTATTCTATTGTTCAGATGTTCGGATGTTCGTTTGTTTGAATAATTGCCTACTGCAAAATTGTGAAATTGCCCATTCTGCCTTTGTGTTCATTTCCAACATCGGGAATTCCTACAAAAATTTCCGATTCGTCTACTTACTGAGTGGCGTCTCGCCACCTTTTTAATCCTATTCTTATTGATTTTTGTGTTGTGGCGAGACGCCACATTATAATTGTCACGAGTTGAAAACTCGCGCCAGCGGTAGCGGTAAAAGCTTTACCTAAAGATTAACCACAAAACTTTTTTAAAGATTGTTAAAAAAGAGCAGTGTATTTCGTCCTGTTTCGAAAAAAAACTTATACTTGTAAAATGATAAATCTATTTATACAAGCTTTCTTAATTCTCCGTTGGATAGATGTGGTAGATATACTCTTGGTAGCCATCCTCATTTATCAATTGTATTATTTGGTAAAAGGCACCGTAGCTGTCAATATATTCATAGGTATCTTATTGTTTTATTTGCTCTGGTTGGTGGTTCGTAGCTTGCACATGCAGTTGTTTGGTACCATCCTTAGTAAGTTCATCGATGTAGGGTTTATCGCTTTGCTCATCGTTTTTCAGCAGGAGCTCCGCAGGTTTTTATTGTTCATAGGTACTTCCAATTTTTTTACCAAAGGTGCCATCACCAAAACCTTTTTCGATTTCAAATGGCAAGCAGAGCCTACTCAAAACCTCGATATCAATGCCATCGTAAAAGTGTGTAAACACATGAGCGATGCCAAAACAGGAGCCATCATCATCCTTACCAAAAACAATGCACTTAAGTTTTATGCCAATACAGGCGATGCCATTGAGGCCAAAGTATCGGTGAGGATGATAGAAAGTATATTTTACAAAAACTCTCCCTTACACGATGGGGCTGTTATCATTACCGACAATGTGATAACAGCAGCACGCTGTGTATTGCCTGTAACCGAGCGCAACGATTTTCCGGCACACTTGGGCATGCGTCATCGTGCGGCAGTGGGCATCACCGAAAATTCGGATGCTATCGCCATTGTGGTATCGGAACAAACAGGCGAAATATCGCTTTCTAAAGAAGGTGATTTGAAACATGGCCTCACTCCCGAGCGCTTGCGCGAGTTGCTTACCAAAGAATTCAACTAGGGATTATTTCTGCCCGTTTTTCTTTTTAAATTCTTTTATCAATTGCTCATCCGACTTTCCAAGGTTTTGGATAGCAGCCTTGGCATCGTTGGCAAAGGTTGAGGTCGGATATTTTTCGAGCACTTGGGAATAAATTTCTTTGGCCTTGTCGTCAGCATTCAAATAGTTGTCTTGCAAAAAGCCTTGTAAATAAAGGCTCATCACATAGTTTTTGTAAGTCGGATACTTGTCTGTAATATTTTTGTAATACGACAGTGCTTGTGGGTATTGTTTAATGGCAGTAGCCACTTCGCCTGCTTTGAACAGAAAATCGGCCGATAACGAGTCGTCAGGAAAAAGGTTCACAAACTCGGTATAAGCCGTTAGGGCAAGTCCAGCAGTTACATTGTTTAGCTCCATGGTTTGGTGCATTTCACCTTCTAGCTTTTTAATGCGCGCAATCGACATTTTACGTACCGAATCTTTGGTTATTCCACCTTCTTTTTTAGGAGTGCTGTCGGTACCACACGATGTCAAAAAGGCCACTAAGCCAATGATGGATACAAAAGCAATTCTTTTCATGGGTTTCAATACCTGTTGATGATTAAGCATTCGGGAATTTCATTTTATACCCTATTTTCACTTTCCCTTTGGTGATGTCGGTAAGTCGGCCTTGCAGCAATCGTCTGCGTAGCGGACTTATTTTGTCGGTAAACAATTTTCCTTCTATATGGTCGTGTTCGTGTTGTATCACTCTAGCTATCATACCTTCGAAAGTTTCGTCATGAAACTTAAAGTTCTCATCGTAATATTGAATTCTGATTTTAGGTTTACGCATCACGTCTTCTCTAATTTTCGGAATGCTCAAGCAACCTTCGTTGTAGCTCCACTCCTTCCCTTCTTCTTCTACTATCTTAGAGTTGATGAACACACGTTTGAAATCAGCCAATTGGGCACGTTCTTCGGGTGTAAACTCATCTTCCTCCTCATCATCTTCGGCACGCTCCGAAAAAGGTTTGGTATCCACCAAAAACAAACGAATGGACTTGCCTATTTGAGGAGCCGCTAAGCCCACTCCCAAAGCATTGTGCATGGTATCGAACATATTGGCTATGGTTTCTGTTAGCCCGGGATAATCTTTCGTGATTTCAACTCCAACCTTACGCAACACTGGGTCTCCGTAAGCAATAACTGGTAATATCATAATGATTGTAAAAAAAATTAAATATAACTATTGTTTAATAATTGGTTCTGGTCATATAGCTTTGCAAAATAATAGTAGCACTTATTTCGTCTACCAAGGCTTTGTTCTGCCGGTCTTTCTTTTTCAATCCACTATCAATCATGGACTGAAAAGCCATTTTCGAAGTGAACCGTTCGTCCATCCTTTCCACTTTGATAGTAGGGAATGTACGTTTTAGATGTTTCACAAAGGAGTCGATAACAGCAGCCGATTCCGAAGGCAAATTATTCAATTGCTTGGGTTCGCCCACCACTATACAGGCCACTTCCTCTTTCTCCATGTACTTTTTCAAAAAATCAATCACATCTTTTGAGTGAACGGTGGTTAACCCGGTAGCTATTATCTGCATCGAATCGGAAACAGCAATGCCTACCCGCTTGGTACCATAATCAATTGCCATTAACCTTGCCATGGCGCAAAAGTAATAAAAATAGTTCGGCTAATAAATCCTTTGTGCAAACCAAATGATGGAAGCTAAAATTTGAATATCTTTGCAGGCAAAAAATTTTACAAGAATGCAAAAGATTATTGAAGCAGCCTGGGAGAACAGGAAATTATTAAAAGACGAATCGACCAAGAATACCATCTTGGAGGTGATTGCCTTGCTCGATATGGGTATATTGCGTGTAGCCGAGCCAAAAGGAGATAAATGGGTAGTGAACGATTGGGTTAAAAAAGCAGTGATATTGTATTTCCCAATTCAGAAAATGGAAACCACGAAAGTGGGTATTTTTGAATTTCACGATAAAATGAAACTTAAAACCAACTATGCCGCCATTGGGGTGCGTGTGGTACCCAATGCAGTAGCTCGTTATGGAGCTTACCTTGCCAAAGGGGTAATTATGATGCCTAGTTATGTGAACATAGGAGCTTACGTAGACAGTGGAACCATGGTGGATACTTGGGCCACAGTGGGCTCGTGTGCACAAATAGGTAAAGATGTGCATTTGAGTGGTGGGGTGGGCATTGGAGGGGTGCTCGAACCTGTTCAGGCTTCACCCGTTATTATCGAAGATGGATGTTTTATTGGTTCACGTTGCATAGTGGTAGAAGGTGTAAGGGTTCAGAAAGAAGCCGTATTGGGTGCCAATGTGGTACTTACCAAATCGACCAAAATAATTGATGTTACAGGCAAAGAGCCTAAAGAATACAAAGGCATTGTGCCAGCTCGTTCGGTAGTTATTCCGGGTTCATATAGCAAGAAATTTTCGGCAGGCGATTTTCAGGTGCCTTGTGCCCTCATCATCGGTCAACGAAAAGAAAGTACCGATTTAAAAACATCGCTCAACACCGTACTCCGCGAGTACGATGTGGCGGTATAGCGAATAACGATTGTTCAGCTCCTTAAATTAATATAAATGAAAAATAGCATTGCTCCCATTGTCATTGGTTTAGCCATTATCATCAGCACAAGTATACTTGGCTCGGCATGGAAAAAATCGCACCTCACCCATAATTCAATCAACGTTACGGGTATGGCTTCTCGCGATTTCGAATCCGATTTAATTGTGTGGAGTGGTTCGTTTCAACGCAAAGAAATGACTACCAAAGATGCTTTCGAAAAACTGAAAGAAGACATGGCGGCTATTAAACATTACCTCACCAGCAAAGGAATTGCCGAAAAGGAAATTGTGTTTAGTGCAGTTTCCATCAAAAAAGAGTTCGATAGAGTAAAAAACAACGACCGTTCCGAAACCAACGTGTTCACAGGATTCACCCTAACACAGCGTGTGGAAATAGAATCGAAAAGTGTGAACAAAGTAGAACTAGTATCGCGCGAAGTAACCGAGTTGATTGACAAAGGAGTTGAGTTTTATTCAGATGCCCCACGATATTATTATACCAAACTTGCCGATTTGAAAATTGAAATGCTTGCTTCGGCCACCAAAGATGCTCGCACCAGAGCTGAGAATATTGCCGAAAATGCAGGAGGTAAAATAGATCGATTATCATCTGCCGATATGGGCATTTTTCAAATTACAGGACAAAACTCTTCGGATGATTATAGCTGGGGAGGAACGTTCAACACTACTTCGAAGAACAAAACCGCTACCATCACCGTGAGACTTGATTTCGCGATAAACTAAGGGCCTTTGAAATTCCTCGTTATTCAAACTGCTTTTATTGGAGATGTCATATTGGCTACTGCCGTCCTCGAAAAGCTGCACGAACATCATCCTCAAGCTTCTATTGATATCATCGTTAGAAAAGGAAACGAAGGACTTCTAAAAAATCATCCATTCATCCAAGAGGTAATAGTTTGGGACAAGAAACAAAACAAACTAAAAAATTTATTTTCTATTTCTCGTAAAGTACGAGCCACTCGTTACGATTCGGTTTTTAATCTTCATCGTTTTGCTAGTTCAGGCATCATTGCTCGATATTCAGGAGCAAAAAACAAAATAGGATTCGATAAGAATCCGCTTTCCTTTTTATATACCAAAACCATAAAACATGATCTCGGTTCTGGAAAACACGAAGTGGAACGCAACAACGAATTGATTCAAGCACTTACTGACAACAAGGCTTCGAAACCAAAGCTCTACCCTTCGGTCAAAGATTATGAATCGACACAAAACTATAAGACCAAGCCCTATATCTGCATGGCACCTACTTCTGTTTGGTTCACTAAGCAGTTTCCGAAAGAAAAATGGGTAGAACTTATCAATGCATCTTCAGCAACTACCATCTATCTTTTAGGTGCTCCAAGTGATGAATCGGCTTGCAATTGGATTATCAGCAATGCCGAAAAATCAAAATCCACAAACTGTGTGAACCTTGCAGGGAAATTGAATTTTCTAGAATCAGCAGCCTTGATGAAGGATGCTGAGATGAATTATGTAAACGATTCGGCACCCATGCACCTCGCATCGGCCATGAATGCCGCTACCACCGCCATTTTCTGCTCCACCATTCCTCAATTTGGTTTCGGACCATTGAGCGATGTTTCGCGCGTTGTAGAAACAAAAGAAAAATTAGATTGCCGTCCCTGCGGATTACATGGTTTTAAGGCTTGTCCAAAAGGTCATTTCAAATGTGGGTTCGGAATTGATATTAAAGATGTATTAAGTTTTAAAAACTAGGTACATGATAAGGTTTAGATTTGTAGTTTTGTACTCACACCAATCATCAAAAACAAAAGTAAAATGGAGGAAGAACTAAAAAAATCGCTTGCTGTTTTGCACAAAGGAGGAATATTACTTTACCCTACTGATACAGTTTGGGGGCTTGGATGCGATGCACGTAACAAAGATGCTGTAGCCAAGCTATTCAAAATAAAACAACGAGCAGAATACAAAAGTATGGTGGTGCTTGTTTGTGATGAAAAAATGTTGAATAGGTATGTAAAAGAAGTTCCTGCAGTAGCATGGGATTTGATAGAAGCGGCAGACCACCCCATTACCATTATTTATCCCGAAGGACGTGGCTTGGCAGATAGTATATTAGCTGCTGATGGAAGTGTTGGAATACGAATTGTGAAAGATGATTTTTGCAGAGACTTGATTCATAAATTCGGTAAACCCATTGTATCTACATCAGCCAATATTAGTGGCGAGCCATCGCCTTCTTCGTTTTCAGAAATCACTAAATCCATTATCGAAAAGGTTGATTATGCTGTCAATTGGCGACAAAACGAAACCAATAATACTCGCCCTTCTTCCATCATCAAAGTGAATATGAATGGAGAAATAAAAATCTTTCGAAAATAATTAGCTGACCGTTTTCGTCTACCCATTCGATTCGTTGAATCTGATTTAGTTAAAAACGAAGTTGATTTTTATGCCATTTCTTCAAAATAGATTCCTTACTTTTGTGCTATTATTTAAACAGATCAAACCATGTTAACCGTTAATCCCAAAGAGGTTAAAACATCCGATTTTCATAGTTATTTACTTGGTGCAGTAGCTCCAAGGCCAATAGCTTTTGCAAGTACAATTGATGCTGCAGGCAGTCCCAATTTAGCTCCTTTTAGTTTTTTCAATGTATTCAGTGCCAAACCTCCTATTGCCATTTTTTCACCAGCGCGTAGTGGACGTAATGGCCGAACTAAAAACACACTTGACAATGTAAAAGAGGTGGGTGAAGTGGTCATCAACATTGTTAATTACGACATGGTTCAGCAGGTATCGTTGGCTAGTACCGAATATGCTAAAGGAGTGAACGAATTTGAAAAAGCAGGATTTACTTCCATTCCTTCCGAATTGATTCGCCCTTTTAGAGTGAAAGAATCACCAGTTCAACTCGAATGTATCGTAAAAGATATTATTGAACTAGGAACTGAAGGAGGTGCAGGCAATTTGGTCATCTGCGAAGTAGTATTGATGCACATTGATAAGAGGATTCTTGATAAGAACAATCATATTGATCCTCATAAAATAGACTTAGTGGGCAGAATGGGTGGAAATTGGTACAACAGAGCCAATGGCAATTCTCTTTTTGAAGTAACCAAACCAATTCAGAATTTAGGAATTGGTGTTGACAAAATTCCTGCTTATATTCGCACCTCGAAAGTATTAACAGGAAATAATCTGGGTCAATTGGGTAATATTGAAAAATTACCAGATGCCAATGAAATAATAGCTTATCGAAACTCAGGTGCCATCAACGAAGCCTACGAAATATATGGAACGAATAGCGAAAAGCTCCATGAACATTTGCATCATTTGGCAAAAGGATTGTTGGAAAACAATAAGGTGGAAGAAGCCTGGAAAGTACTATTATCAAGTGGAAAATAATTTACAAACAATAAAACAATAATAATAAATAAGCACAATGGATGTAACAGGAGTACTAAAAGTAAAAGGTGAAACAGTAAGAGTTTCAGATAAGTTTACAAAAAGAGAATTTGTAATCACGGATAATTCATCGCAATATCCTCAACACATTTCTTTTCAATTGACACAAGATAAATGTAGTTTGCTCGATGCATATCAAGTTGGTAGCGAGATAAAGGTGCATTTTAATTTACGTGGAAGAGAATGGACAAGCCCCCAAGGCGAGTTAAAACATTTTAATTCACTTGAAGCTTTGCGTATTGAAGGTGGTGGTGCAAGTAATAAATCAAATTCTTCGGCTGAAGCTAGTTCAAGTAGTGCTCCTACTCCTATTGAGCCATTGGCTTCCTCTTCAATGGAAGACGATTTGCCTTTTTAGTGAAATAGATGGTGAATACGCCTCTTGTGATTGATAAATTGCAAGAGGTGTTTTGCTTTTATACCAATCCGAATTATTCGGTAATGGCTATCAAAAGTTTTTCTAATTTCTTTTTCATTTCTGTTGGCGAACAATCGTAGTTGTTAGCCAGCAACGAAAAGCAAAGTAACTCTCCTTTTCGGTTTCTTATATATCCTGAATAGCCTCTCGCTCTATTCATGTATCCACTCTTTGCATGCATATTATTCTCAGCAAAAGAGCCAACACACAATCCTCCCAAAGAACCTGATTTACCTGCTATGGGTAATGAATTATAAAACACATTGAAATTTTTATCTTTCGCCATCACCTGTAGCATCTGCGTTTGAGTACGAGTGGTGATGGTATTAGCACGCGCTAAACCACAGCCATCAGTTAAAAACAAACCCGAAATATCTATGCCTTGACGTTTCCAAAAATCCATAATAATGGCTATTCCATCCGCTTCAGTACCCGTTCCAGATTTCTTATAACTCATGTATTTGAGCATACTCTCAGCAAACAAATTAATGCTTCGAAGATTGGTTAAATGCACAATTGTATCAAGCGATGGTGAATAATGAATATGGATAGTACGTTTTTTTGTTTGTGAAAACGTTTTTTTCATTTTCATTGCCCTTACTGTTGATGGCTTCTCGCCTATTGTTACCTTTTCTATCTTCAGAGCACGTGTTAGCTTTTCGGCACAAAACAAGGCTGGATCGGGAATAGAACCTTCCACTTTATACTCCGTTTGGTTAGGAGGTATGGTTCCATTCACTACGCGAGAATTATCATAGGGCGCACCGTAGATGTATGCATTATCATCTTTACCATTGGCAGTTACGTTATTGGTTAGTTGCAAACCATAAACAGTAGGGAGGATTTTGGCTACACTCGGCTTAGTACCAGCTTCACCCGAATTAAATAAAATTGAATATTTATTGTCTCGATAAGATAATCCACAGGCGCCCGCCCCATAGTAGTTGCCTATATCTCCCCAAATCCATTCATCAGGAGTCATGTTATCTTCGAAAATGCTAGCGTCCCCAATCACAGCTCCTGTTATCTTTTTAATTCCTTTTGCATGAAGAATGCGAGCCCAACGAACAACTAATGATATGCTATCTTTTTTTCGTTTAAAAAACTCAGACTCCAAGGTTGGATCTCCTCCTCCTGTGATGTATAGGTTACCATTAATGATTCCATTCAAGGAATCATAAGTACCATCGTATTGAATTTTTGTTTCGAATAGAAAGTCCTTTCCTAAAATAGATAATGCTGCTCCAGTTGTTGCTATTTTAATAGTACTTGCTGGAACTAAACTCATTTGACTATTGTATTCATAAATGATGGAATCCTTTGATGTATTAGCAACACAAATGCTAAAAACAGCGTGTTTCATAGCATCGTCCTTTTTTAGTACATCCACTTCTTCCATCAATTTCCTATTGTTTTGACCAACGAAAAACAAAGGAAACATCAGAAGTGGAAGAAAAATAAAAAATCTAGAACCTTTGAATGATATATAAATATTGAAATTTTCTTGTGTTATTGAATGGACGATTACCGATTAATTAATTTGTGGCATCGAAATTACAAAGAAAAATGTAATTGAACTTATTTTAATTAAGAATCAAAATTTTTATCCAATTATATTAATTTAAAATTGATTCGAAAAGTTGAATGCATATGATTCCGAACTACTTTTGTGATATAAATTTAACGAGAAATATCATGAACAAGAATTCAAACACAAAACACATTGATGCTTTACATTTTGAGCACCAATTGTGGTTAAGCAGAGCTAAATTTTATACAGACGAATTGGTAATTTACCAAAAAAGATTAGAGTACATTGCGGGTAAAAATAACAAAGAAGAGGTTCGAAAACAAGTTGAGCATTTTCAAAATCAATTTATCATTCAAGAAACCCATCTTTCAAAACTTAATCATGAAGTGAAGGCACACGAAAAGTTCCTTGCAACGTTTGCAGAAAATCATCCAGTTGCCATCGATCATCGGTTATTCGAAGATCACAAGTTAATGCACGAACGCATGGACATATTCAAAAAACTTTATGATGACTTGAAAAATGAATTTAATGCGTTTCTAAGTACTTGGATGTAGTTTAGAATCCTTTATGTTTAAAGCATACTTTTCCTTCGCTTTATCGAATTCAGCAATTATTTGTTCGCGTTCGGTGATCAGTTTGGAGATGTAAACGCTTTTCTTGAAAAACAACATCATTATTCCCCATTTTGCGAATATTCGCTTAACGGTATGAAAATACCAATATGCAAATAATCCTGAGATGGGTAGGCTTATGCTGTAAGCAATGGTGAGATAATAACTCTGCGTGTATTTCCAAACCAACGCAATTTGAGTGGTATAAAAAATAAGAAAGGTAAACATCCCTCCTACCATACCAATGGCTCCTCTGAATTCTTTTTGCTTACTAATTTTACCTGCACAATAAGCTGGTATTTCAAATGGTAATGTATTATTGATAAAACCGTACAGCCAAAATGGTGCACCAAAAACAATAAGAGCAAGAGATTTAAAGCTAAATGCAAAAAAAGAAGTCTGATGTTTGTTGGGTGCAATATCTGTATCAGATAAACGCAACTCATTTAATTTTACAAAGTAATTTTTTATTCGTATCCGCATATACTCAACCAGTGTTCTATCATGTATTGAAAAGTAATTTACCGTCTCAAGGATATTTTTTGTGATCAAGAATTCCGCATCCTTTTCGAACTCTTTTATGCCTCTTTCTTCTACCAACCTTGATTTGTAAAGCATCTCAATATGACTAACGAGCACATCAGTATTCTCATCTTCTATTGCGATGATTAATTTCTCCAATTGCTTCGTGATTTCTGTAGTTAATAATTGAGCTCCTAAGAAATTATCTTTAGAATACTCTTCTTTGTAATCACTCGCCTGAATTGGCTTGTGAATATTGATAAACAAATCGTTGTTGAAGTGATGTGGGTCGGAATAATTTAATCCAATATTAACAATCCGAACACCTAATTTAAAATCATTTCGAGCTTCTGCCCCTAGTACAATTCGAGCGGCCCCTGTTTTAATGGTTCTTAATTTTCGCTCGGTAAAACTAACTCCTTCAGGGAACATCAATATGGCTCCATTGTTCTCAAGATGTTCGAAGCATTTTTCAAATGTCTCTGCATTCTTATTCATCTTAGAAGGATCATCCTGCTTGCGATAAACAGGAACCATATTGAATTTAGGTAATATCCACTTAGCAAATTTGGATTTAAATAATTCACCCTTCCCAAGGAAATATACCTTTCGATTGAGAATAGTTGCAATAACAATTGGATCCATAAAGGTACTAGGATGATTGGCAAGAACTAATAAAGGTCCATTGTCAGGAATCATCTCCTTGTTGCGAATAACAATCGAACGAAAAAATATTCGCACTGTTATTTGCATTAATATTTTAAGGAAGGAATATAACATTGTTATTTTTCTGTGAAAGTAAACAATATTATGGAAATGATTAATAAACTAATTAAGCATCGCAGCAATTTTATTAGTCAACATCTTTCTCTCAGTTTCCGATTGGGTAAGTTTGATAGCGGTTTCAAAATGTTTTCTGGCTAATTCCGAATTGTGTAATTGCAAGTGAATTTCGCCAAGTAAACAATAATATAAGTAATAGGATTTTAATTTTTCTTTATCTTTCAAGGTTTCCAATTCTTTCAAAGCAATGGCAGGTCCGTGCAATTGCATCACAGCAATTACTTTATTTAATTCAGTTATTGGCGAAGGAGCTATTTTAAAAAGCCATCCATAATATTCCAATATCTTTTTCCAGTTTGTATTTTCAAAACTTGTTGCAACACAATGTTCATAAGCAATAGCTGCTTCCAAATGATAAGTGCTAACATTAGTTCCCGTTGCAGCCATATTCATATATTCAGAACCTTTGTCAATTAATTCACTATTCCATTTGCCTCTGTCCTGCTTGGACAATAAAATTATTTCTCCCTCGGCTGTTAATCTGCTATTGCTTCTGGATGAATGAAAACAAATCAAAGCCATCAAAGCATAAACTTCCGGCAATTGGGTATTGGCATTTTCACAAAGCAGTTTGCACAAGGTTATTGCTTCAGCAATCACATCCATTCTTATTAAATCTGCGGAATGTGTAGAATTATATCCCTCATTAAAAAGCAGGTAGATAGTACTTAGAACGGCTTTAGTTCTGTTTCTTATTTCATCAACAGAAGGAATAATTAACTCTATTTTATTCTGACGGAAAAATTCTCTAGTTCTGTAAAGCCTTTTAGAAATAGTATCTTCAGAGGTTATAAATGCTTTCGCAATTTCAGCAGTACTGAATCCGCAAAGCGTTTTTAGTATAAGTGGTATTTGATTTTCTTCTGAAATTTCAGGATGACAACAAGCGAACATCATTCGCAGTTGATCATCTTTTATAAGCTCTTCGTTTGTCAATTGATTAAAAGTTGTTTCTACTGTATAGCCTGATTTTAAAAGAACTTTGGTACTATCATCACCAAATAGAACAGTGTTGCGTTGTTTTTTAATAAGATTAAGTGCTTTGTTTTTTGCAACAATAAAAAGCCAGCTTTCCGGATTATCGGGGATGCCTTTTATTCGCCATTTCTCATAAGCAGTAAGCATTGTTTCTTGCACCACGTCTTCAGCAAGCTCCATATTATGCACCCCGAAAATACGAGTAAGAACAGCCACCATTTTTCCCGATTGATGTCGAAAAAGATGATTGACTGTATTTTCTAATGGTGACTTTTCTGTCATAATTAATTACTGTAAAATTCAGGAAATATACTTTGTGAAGAATTTTAAATAATTTAATTATGAGGTAGTCTGATTTAATTCTTCTCTTTTAAAAATCTACGTACCTATCCATATTATGACAAAACAAAATAAAATATTCGTATTTTTGAGCAAATTTAAAACTCAAAAAAATGGAAGAATTATTGAAACTAATACTGAAGGTATTAAAAGACGACCCTTATTCAATTATTAAAGATTTGTTTAAAGCAATGAGAACTATTTTATTAATTATAATTTCGGCATTTTTTTATAGATATTTTATTTCAGACTTTAAATTAGTGGAAAATTTTAATGCGCTTTTTTTATTCTTTATTTCTGGTGATTTTTTGAAACCATTAACGGTTTTTATAATTACATGGATGATATTTGATGTATCGC
>JBAXQU010000090.1:0-12921 GCA_037131555.1 Bacteroidota bacterium | reverse complement strand
AAGATTGATGTGTCGGCAATAGGCGATGTGATATTGGGTTGTGCGAATCAGGCGGGTGAAGATAACAGGAATGTGGCTAGGATGGCTTTGTTGCTGGCTGGTTTGCCTTATACTGTTCCGGGAGAAACGGTGAATAGATTATGTGCTTCGGGTTTGTCGGCTTGTATGAGTGCTGCGCGTGCGATAATGACGGGTGACAGCGACTTGATGATAGGAGGAGGAGTGGAAAACATGACTCGTGGGCCGTGGGTGATTTCGAAAACGGCTACTGCTTTTGGAAGGGATGCTCAGATGTTTGATTCTTCGTTTGGCTGGAGATTTATCAACCCGAAAATGAAAGAGCTTTATGGCATTGAAGGAATGGGCGAAACTGCCGAAAACCTTGCTGAAAGAGATAAGATAAATAAGGAAGATCAGGATAAATTTGCGGTGTGGAGTCAGCAGAAAGCTGGGGCCGCTCAGGCAAAAGGAAGATTTGCAAAAGAAATAATGAGGGTGGAGATACCTCAGAAAAAAGGAGAACCCAAGCTTTTTGATAAAGATGAATTTATGCGCCCCGACACTACTATGGAAGGTTTGGCAAAGCTTAAAGGTGCGTTTAAGAAAGAAGGGGGTTCGGTGACGGCAGGTAATGCTTCGGGACTGAATGACGGTGCTGCCGCGATTTTGCTGGCTTCGGAAGAAGGAATAAAGAAATATAATCTTACTCCAAAAGCGAGAATTGTTTCGAGCGGAGTGATTGGTGTGGAGCCTCGCATTATGGGAATTGGGCCTGTGGAGGCTAGTAACCTTGCTTTGAAAAGGGCTGGTTTAACTATGAAAGATATGGACATTATAGAACTGAATGAGGCGTTTGCGTCACAGTCGCTGGCTTGTACTCGTGCATGGGGATTGGCAGATAATGATTCGAGAATAAATCCGAATGGTGGGGCGATAGCTCTTGGGCATCCGTTGGGCATGAGTGGTGCACGGATTTTAAATTCGGCAGCTATTGAATTGCACGAACAAAATAAACGTTATGCTTTGGTTACTTTGTGTATCGGAGTGGGGCAAGGGTTTGCGGTGGTGATACAAAGGATTTAGGATTTGCTGATTTAGGATTTAGGATTTGTTGATTAAGGATTTAGGATTTTTTTATTTAGGATTTATTGATTAAGGATTTAGGATTGTGACAAAGGAAGAATTAAAAAAAAGAACAAAATTGTTTGCTATTCGTGTTTTCAAGTTTATTGATACTTTGCCTAAAAGTAAATCTATGGATGTGGTATCTTATCAAATATTGAAATCGTCATCATCGGTTGCGGCTAATTACAGAGCAGTGTGCAGAGGAAAATCGGGTTCGGATTTTTTGAATAAATTAAAGATAGTAAATGAAGAAGCTGATGAAACATTATTTTGGCTTGAGTTTATAAAAGAATTAGAAATAAAATGTGATAATAAGGAATTAGAAATATTGATGAAAGAGACGAATGAATTAGTTTCCATTTTCTCAGCAGGAATTAGAACAGTAAAATCGCGTACGTCAAATCCTAAATCCACAAATCCTAAATCCTAAATTCTAAAAGAAAAATGAACAAACCAAAACCTATTTTCGAAAAACGCATCTTTTGGGATGTAGATTTTGATAATTTGGATTATGACAAACATCCAAATTGGGTGATTGAACGTGTGTTCGACAGGGGAGATGTGGAAGATATAAGGCAATGCAGAAGGTATTATGGTGATGAGAAAGTAAGGGAGGCGTTGACAAGTGCAAAGTTTTTAAACAAATCTACTGTTTATCTAGCTTGTGCAATTTTAGAGAATAACTTAACGGATTATAGATGTTACATTACAGCACAGTCGAACCCGCAACACTGGTTATATTAAGAAAACTAATTGCAATTCCTGAACTTAGTTCGTTTTATTTAGTAGGCGGAACTAATTTGTCATTGCGGTATGGGCATAGAATATCTGTTGATCTTGATTTGTTCTCGACTAAAGACTTTGACACTGATTCATTAATAAAGATTCTGGAAGCAAATTTTACAGGGTTAAGTTATAAAAGCAATACTAATCCGGTTGGTTTATTTTGTTTCATTGATAATGTAAAGGTTGATTTTGTGAGACACCATAATTTTAAGATGATTGATGAAGAAATAAACTTGGAAGGAATAAGAATGTTTGGCGATAAAGATATTATCGCCATGAAAATTACTGCCATATTGAGAAGGGCGCAGAAAAAAGATTTTTTCGATGTTGCTGAACTTTTAAAAAAGTATTCATTAAAACAAATGATAGCGTTTTATCAAACAAAATATCCTTCGCAAATGCTGGCAATTTCTATTCCTCATGCCATCACCTATTTTGAAGACGCAGAACAAAGCGAAAATCCGGTGAGTTTGATTGGGGAAACGTGGGAAAGTGTGAAGAAAAGTATAAAAAAATCAGTAAGAGATTATTTGGCATAATGCTTAAATCCTAAATTTTAAAAATCCTAAATCTTAAGTAAATATATGATATACGAATTTAACGGATACAAACCGGTTATTCACGAAAGTGCTTTTGTTCATCCGCAGGCTACGGTTACAGGAAATGTGATTATCGGCAGAGATGTTTACATTGGTCCAGGAGCAGCCATAAGAGGAGATTGGGGACAAATCATTATTGAAGATGGTTGTAATGTTCAGGAAAATTGCACCATTCACATGTTTCCCGGAACAACTGTATTATTGAAAGAAGCGGCACACGTTGGACACGGTGCGATTATTCATGGAGGAACGATTGGTAAAAATGCCCTGATTGGGATGAATGCAATCATTATGGATAATGCTGTGATTGGCGACAATTGCATTATCGGTGCGTTGTGCTTGGTGCCTGCCAACATGGTGATACCTGAACGAAAAATGGCAGTTGGCAATCCGGCAAATATTATAAAAGATGTAACTGATGCTATGATTGAATGGAAAACGGCCGGCACAAAACTGTATCAGCAATTGCCTGCCGATTGCCATGCAACATTAAAGCAATGCGAACCTTTAAGAGAGGTTGAAGCGAACAGACCTAAACAACAAGACGTATATAAAACCTGGAAATCCACAAATTCTTTATCAAATAATTCTAAATCCTAAATTTCAAATGAACTTAATTTTACATTTTATACTTGTCAATTCTGAATTTAACAAGGGCTTGGCCGATGATTTATATGAAGGACAGGAAACCGAAGACAATATAAAACACCTTTGGGAAGACGAAATGAAGGTTTCGGAGCCGGTGAAGGAATTCAAAATTAAGAATAATGCCATTTATACCCTAGCCGGTTACTATCCCGACAATTCAACCTTTAGCTTTGAAATTTGGGATATGACCTTGGTCGATTGCCTCACCGAAGGTGGACAGGAAATGAAATTTGCGGTTTCTAAAAAGCTCATTAAAAAAACAGAAAAAGTGGTGGACGAACCAACGGGTGACACGCATTTGTATTTTTACCTCCATGATAAATTTCCGCTCGAAAACCCGATGGATGGGGTATATATTCTAAAATCTGATTTCCCGAAAGAGTTAAAGAAGAAATAAGGGAAATTAGTTTCAAATCCGTTAGGTGGTAGTGATATTACAACTAATTCTAAGAGGTAATTAGTTGTAACACGGTCAAATTCTAACAAATTGATATCAAAAATGGTATTTTCAACACCGAATCAGTAGGTAATTGAAAAAATATTTTCAACCGCTTGTTGTTTATATTAATTACTTTATTACCTTTGCCGTCCCTAAAAAAATGGGGGAGTGTATTATTTCAACAAAAAAAGAATAAAAATTAAACTTTAAGAAATGCCTACAATATCACAATTAGTGCGTAAAGGAAGACTAAAAGCAGCTAACAAAAGTAAGTCAGCAGCATTGGATTCTTGTCCTCAAAAACGTGGAGTTTGCACACGTGTTTACACCACAACTCCTAAAAAACCAAACTCAGCAATGCGTAAAGTAGCGCGTGTTCGTTTGACAAATAAAAAAGAAGTGAACGCTTATATCCCAGGAGAAGGACATAACTTACAAGAACACAGTATTGTTTTGATACGTGGAGGAAGGGTTAAAGATTTACCAGGAGTTCGTTACCACATTGTGCGTGGGGCATTAGATACTTCGGGTGTTGATGGAAGAAATCAAAGAAGAAGTAAATACGGAACTAAAAAACCAAAAGCAGGGGCAAAAGCAGCACCAGCAAAGAAAAAATAATTATTGATAAATAATTCGTAATTCGAAACTATTTGTAATTCGTAGTAAAAAATGAGAAAAAGCAGAGCAAAAAAAAGAATCCTTTTACCTGATCCAAAGTTCAACGATGTATTAGTTACACGTTTTGTAAACAATTTGATGTATGATGGTAAGAAAAACAAATCGTATGAGGTGTTTTATGAAGCATTAGAAATTGTTGAAAAAAGAACTCCAGATACCAATGGGTTAGAAGTTTTCAAAAAAGCATTGGGTAATATTACTCCTTTGGTTGAAGTACGTAGCCGAAGAGTAGGAGGTGCTACTTTCCAAATTCCATCTGAAATTCGTCCTGAGAGAAGAACTTCAATGGGTATTAAATGGATGATTCTATATGCACGTAAACGTAATGAAAAATCGATGGCACAGAAATTAGCTGGAGAAATTATTGCAGGTGCAAAAGAAGAAGGAGCAGCTTTCAAAAAGAAAGAAGACGTTCACAAAATGGCGGATGCTAACAAAGCATTCTCTCATTTTAGATTCTAAGGCCCATCCCCAACCTTTCCCGAAGGGAAGGGAGACCGAAATTCAATAACATAAATATAAACAAAAAACAATAAAACTATTAAAGTCCTTTCCTTTGGAAAGCATTTAGGATAGGCTGAAAAAATGGCTGATTTAAGATATACAAGAAACATTGGAATTGCTGCTCACATTGATGCTGGTAAAACAACCTGCACCGAGCGCATTCTTTATTATACAGGAGTAAACCACAAAATAGGTGAGGTGCATGATGGTGCAGCTACCATGGATTGGATGGTACAAGAGCAAGAGCGTGGTATTACTATCACTTCAGCTGCAACTACTTGTTTTTGGAAATACAGAGGTGAACAATACAAAGTAAACATTATTGATACTCCTGGTCACGTTGACTTTACTGTTGAGGTGAATCGTTCGTTGCGTGTATTGGATGGTTTGGTTTTCTTGTTTTCGGCTGTTGATGGTGTTGAGCCTCAATCTGAGACAAACTGGAGACTTGCAAATAACTATAACGTTACTCGTTTAGGGTTTGTGAATAAAATGGACCGTTCGGGTGCTGACTTTTTAAATGTTGTAAAACAGGTGAAAGAAGTACTTGGTGGTAATCCATTACCTTTACAATTACCAATTGGAGCTGAAGAAAACTTCAAAGGTGTTGTTGATTTGATTAACAACAGAGGTATTGTTTGGAACGAAGAAGATAAAGGAATGACTTTTACTGAGGTGCCTATTCCTGCAGATATGCTTGAAGAAGTTGCTGAATGGAGAGGTAAATTATTGGAAGCGATTGCTGAATTTGATGATAAATTGATGGAGAAATTCTTCGAAGATCCTGAATCAATTACAGAAAGAGAAGTATTGACAGCTTTACGTCAGGCTTGTATCCACAATAAAGTGGTACCAATGCTTTGCGGCTCAGCATTCAAAAATAAAGGAGTTCAAACAATGTTGGATTTGGTAATGGAATTAATGCCAAGCCCATTGGATAAAGACCATATCACAGGAATAAATCCTGATACTGATTTGGAAGTTACACGTAAACCTGACGTAAAAGAACCTTTCACTGCGTTAGCATTTAAAATTGCAACTGACCCTTTTGTTGGTCGTTTGTGTTTCTTCCGTGCTTATTCAGGTCGTTTGGACGCAGGTTCATACGTATTAAATACTCGTAGCGGAAATAAAGAACGTATTTCACGTATCTTTCAAATGCACGCTAACAAACAAAATGCTATTGATTTTATTGAAGCAGGAGATATTGGAGCAGCTGTAGGTTTTAAAGATATTAAAACCGGAGATACATTATGTGATGAAAAAAATCCGATTGTATTGGAAGCAATGAATTTCCCTGAGCCGGTTATCGGAGTTGCTATTGAGCCTAAAACTCAAGCTGACTTGGATAGATTAGGTGTTTCATTAAATAAATTGGCTGAAGAAGATCCTACTTTCCGTGTTAAAACTGATGAGGATAGCGGGCAGACTATTGTTAGTGGAATGGGTGAGCTTCACTTGGAAATCATTGTTGACCGTTTGCGTCGTGAGTTTAAAGTAGAAGTAAATCAAGGACCACCACAAGTGGCATATAAAGAAACTATTACCGGAGATGTTCAACACCGCGAGGTTTATAAGAAACAAACCGGTGGTCGTGGTAAATTTGCTGATATTCAAGTGGTGATTTCACCGGTGGATGCAGACTTTGACATGACAACAAAAGCAGGAGGTTTACAATTTGTAAACGAAATTTCGGGAGGTAATATTCCTCGTGAATTTATCCCGGCTGTTGAAAAAGGATTTAAAGCAGCAATGGTAAATGGTGTGTTGGCAGGTTATCCTGTTGATAGCTTAAAAGTAAGATTGATTGACGGTTCTTATCACAATGTCGATTCGGATGCTTTATCTTTTGAGATTTGTGCCCGTACTGCTTTCCGTGAAGCATTGCCAAAAGCAAAACCTGTATTACTGGAGCCGATAATGAAAGTAGAAGTACTTACACCGGAACAAAACATGGGTGATGTGGTAGGTGACTTAAACAAAAGAAGAGGTCAGATTGAAGGAATGGATTCAAGAGCAGGTTCACAAGTAATCAAAGCTAAAGTTCCATTGAGCGAAATGTTTGGATATGTAACTACATTGAGAACTATAACTTCCGGACGTGCAACTTCTACTATGGAATTTTCACATTATTCAGAGGCGCCACGTAATACTTCGGATGAGGTAATTGCTAAAGCAAAAGGTAAAACAGAAAAAGTATAAATAAAAAACAATAATTTAATCTATATAAATCGTTCTTTAAAATAAAAATTATGAGTCAAAAAATCAGAATTAAATTAAAATCGTACGACTTCAACTTGGTTGACAAGAGTGCTGAGAAAATTGTAAAAACAGTTAAAATGACTGGCGCTGTGGTAAGTGGTCCAATTCCATTGCCTACGCAAAAGAAAATTTATACTGTATTGCGTTCGCCACACGTTAACAAGAAAGCACGTGAGCAATTTCAATTGTGTTCATACAAAAGATTGTTGGATATTTATAATTCAACTTCAAAAACTGTGGATGCGCTGATGAAATTAGAGTTGCCAAGTGGTGTGGAAGTAGAGATTAAAGCATCGTAGGAATTGCGGAATTCGTCCTTCGACAAGCTCAGGATGACAATAATAGTAAAAAAGAAAAATCAATAAAAATAAGTAATAATGTCTGGAATAATAGGTAAAAAAGTAGGAATGACCAGTATTTTCGGTGCCAATGGTAAATATATACCATGCACAATAATCGAAGCTGGTCCTTGCGTGGTAACGCAAGTAAAAACCTTGGAGAAAGACGGATACGCTTCGGTACAATTGGCTTTTGATGAGAAGAAAGAAAAACATACTTCTTCTGCAATGAAAGGTCATTTTGCTAAAGCATCTACTACTCCTAAACGTAAAATTGTTGAATTCAAATATTTTGAAACAGAGCAAACTCTTGGAGGAGTTATCGATGTGAATTTATTTGCTGAAGGTGATTTTGTGGATGTAGCAGGAACTTCAAAAGGTAAAGGGTTTCAAGGTGTTGTAAAACGTCACGGATTTGGTGGTGTAGGTGGTACTACTCACGGTCAGCATGACAGATTACGTGCACCGGGTTCATTAGGTGCATCATCATGGCCTTCACGCGTATTCAAAGGAATGAGAATGGCGGGAAGAACAGGTGGCGACAGAGTGAAAATTCAAAACTTGCAAGTAGTAAAAGTAATGCCTGAAAAAAATCTTTTGATTGTAAAAGGTTCGATAGCAGGTGCAAAAGGTTCATACGTAACGATTGAGAAATAAAATGGAAGTATCAGTAACAAATATAAGCGGTAAAGCTACTTCTAAGAAGGTGAGCTTAAACGATGCAATCTTTGGCATCGAGCCGAATGACCATGCGATTTATCTGGATGTGAAACAGCATTTGGCTAACAAACGTCAGGGTACTCATAAATCAAAAGAAAGAGGTGAGGTATCTGGGTCGACTAAAAAACTAGGGAAACAAAAAGGGGGCGGAGGCGCTCGTTCAGGTTCTATTAAATCGGGAACTAAAGTAGGTGGTGGCCGTATTTTTGGACCACGTCCGAAAGATTATTCTTTCAAATTGAATAAGAAATTGAAACGCCTGGCTCGTATTTCTGCTTTGACTTATAAAGCAAAAGCAAGTAATATTACTGTGTTGGAAGATTTCAATTTTGAAGCTCCTAAAACTAAACAGTATCAGGATTTGATGAATAACTTGAAACTTGCTGATAAAAAGACGTTGCTGGTACTTGGTGCTGCAAACAAGAATGTGTTTTTATCTTCAAGAAATTTAACGAATGCAAAAGTTGTTTGTGCATCGGATTTAAACACGTATGATATTTTGAATGCAACTAATTTGTTGCTTGTTGAAAGTTCAGTGAAGGAAATAGAAACTCTTTTAAATAATTAAAAAAATGAGCATAATAGTAAAACCGGTTATAACCGAAAAGATGACTGCACAGGGCGAGAAAATGAATCGCTATGGATTTGTGGTTGATAAAACTGCTAATAAAGTGCAGATTAAAAAGGCTGTTGAAAAACTTTACGGAGTTTCTGTAGAGTCGGTAAATACTCAAAATTATATTGGTAAGGTAAAAACTCGTAATACTGAATCTCAAGGGACGTCGAGTGGGAGAGTTAATCAATTTAAAAAAGCAATTGTTACATTGAAAGATGGTGAGGCAATTGATTTTTACGCCGGGATTTAATTTTGAAGAGTATTAAGAATTAAGTACAAAGTAGTAAGAGTGCTTTGTGAAAGAAGAGGGATAACGAAAGTTGTTCCTCTTTTTTTTGTGGCTTGCCCGCTAACGAAAGTCATACTTCATATGGATAGCAATTTTACTTTTATTGTATTTGGCGTTGTTTTATTGATTACCATTGACCAAAACTTATAAAATGGAATTACAAATAATACAAAAAAGGATTTTTGAAATACACGGACAACGTGTAATGCTCGATTTTCATCTTGCTGAACTCTATGGAGTGGAGACCAGGGCATTAGTTCAAGCAGTGAAAAGAAACATCAAAAGGTTTCCTGAAAGATATATGTTTCAATTGTCAAAAGAAGAGGCTAAAACTTTGATATCACAAATTGTGATATCAAAAACTGAAAAGCGGGGAGGCACTCAAAAATTGCCTTATGCGTTTACCGAACATGGCATCACGATGTTATCGGCGGTATTAAGAAGCGACACTGCAATTAAAACAAGTATTGCAATAGTTGATGCATTTATCTTATTAAAACAATACCATAATAATTTTGAACTGCTGAATAAACGAATAGAAGAGCTGGAAGCAAAGTTTAATACCAAGATTGAAAATATAAATGAAGTAATTAATTTTCTGCTTACACAACCCGAATTAATAGTAAACGAAAAGAAAGCTGCTGAAAAGGCGGAAAGAAACCCAATAGGTTTTAAAACGAAGAAATAATAACCCTTGTGTATTGCAATTATAAGTAATTTAGCCAGCATAAATAAAAATTTCAAATGAATATTCAATCTGTAAAATTAGATTTGGTTCAAAAACTTTTATCTGTTAAAAACGAACAGGTATTAAAAAAGATAAACCATATTTTAGAAAAAGAAATAATTGTAGCTTATACCATTGAAGGAAAACCATTGACAAAGGAACAATACAATAAAAATTTGTTGGCTGCCGAAAAACAAATTAAAGCAGGTAATTTTATTACTCAGGAAGAGCTTGAAAAAAGCAAAATAAAATAAACTCTATACCTTACAACTAATTTCACTACTTTTACAAACACAAATACAATAAAGCAATTATGGATATTTCAATAAATCAAATACAACTGTTTCAAATACTGAAACAAAAGTTGGGCGATAAAGAAGCCGAAGCTTTAGTAACGTTTGTGGAAACAAAAGTAAAAGAAGAAAGCACCCACAACTTAAATGTAATAGCAACAAAAGTAGATATTGCTTTAGTAAAAGATGGAATTACAAAACTGGATGTAAAAATTTCTGAAACTAAATCTGATATTATAAAATGGATGTTTATTTTTTGGATAGGCAGTATTTCTGTAATTACAGGTATTTTATTTGCAATGCTTCATTCATTTATTAAATAAAATAGTACATTTACACCACAAATAAAACACACTTTCTCTTGAAAATACAACTACTAAATACTACCCCCTCTGAAAGCCACGCCTGCGTAGAGAGAGAGAGAGAGAGAGAGAGAGAGTAAAACAGTACACACCTTTATTTATACTATTACCAAAACGCTTTGTGCTTATGCACAAGGCGTTTTTTATTTTTTATCAATTCAATTAATATCTATTAACTAAAAACAAAACAAAAATGAAAAAACAATTACTTTTTATGTTTACTGCTTTATGCAGTTTTACAGCTATGGCACAAGTGCCTAATTATGTGCCAACAAATGGCTTGGCGGCTTGGTATTCTTTTAGTGGAAACGCCAACGACCTTAGTGGTAATAATAATAACGGAACTGTTACAGGAGCAACATTGACCACGGATAGATTTGGTAGTACTAATAGTGCATACAGCTATAACGGTACAAGCAGTTTTATAAATGTTTTAAATTCTGCTACATTACAATTTAATGGTGGATTAACTCTTTCTGCTTGGTTATATCCTACATCCCTGCCTACACCTACATCTTATTTTCTTTCTAAAGGAGCTGATGGCGGCACTCCTAATTCTTGGAATGCATATGTTTCTGGAACTCAACTTGCAGGTGTTGCTATTTATGATAATACAGGTATTAATAGTTTGAATATAACATCAAATACAACTATAATTACTACAAATCAATGGGTAAATGTAGTATTTACCTTTGATGGTGGAAATATAGCAAATTGTTATGTAAATGGACAATTAGTATACTCTATGCCATTCTCTTATACTGTGTTTTCCAACACTTATGATATCAAATTCGGCAAAAGATATATTTCAGGACTACCTTATTATTGGAATGGAAAAATTGATGATGCAGGTATTTGGAATCGTGCACTTACTCAATGCGAGGTACAAGAACTTTATACAAGCTCTTCGGTAAATGCACCGACAGCCTCCATCACTCCACAAAGTTCTACAACATTTTGTACAGGAGGTTTTGTAAACTTAAATGCAAATACAGGAACAGGTTACACTTATCAATGGTATAATAATAACGTATTAATAAGTGGCGCGACTAATAGTACTTATACTGCAAACCAGGGAGGAAGCTATACGGTAGTTGTAAATAACAGCGGTTGTACTGCTACAAGTACTGCTGTGGCAGTAACTGTAAATACAGCACCAAACAGCGGTGTAACTGTTTCGGGTGCTACTACTATTTGTTCGGGCAACAGTGTAACACTTACAGCGCAGGGTACAGGAACTTATTTATGGAGTAATAATGCTACATCAAATGCAATTACTGTAACCCAAACGGGTAATTATTCGGTAACGGTAACAGCCAATGGCTGTTCGGCTACAAGCGGCATTACGGCTATAACGGTAAACCAAACACCTACAGCATCCATAACTCCAGTAGGTGCTACTACTTTTTGTCAAGGTGGTTTTGTAACGCTTAATGCAAGTGGTGGTGGCACGTATCAATGGAATACAGGAGCTACTTCATCAAGTATCAATGCCAATCAATCCAATACGTATTCGGTAATAGTTACATCCAATGGCTGTTCGGCTACAGCGAGCCAGACGGTAACGGTAAATCCTAACCCAACCGTAACGTTGGGCGCATTAAGTAATTTCACAAATATAAATGCTGCACCGGTTACGTTATCAGGCAGTCCTTCGGGAGGTACTTATATAGGAGCAGGTGTTTCGGGTACTACTTTTAATCCAAACACAGCTGGTTTGGGAACTCATTATATTCATTATAATTATACCACAGGTGCAGGTTGCAGTGGCAGTGCTACACAAAGCACCATAGTTTATGATACTACAGGTTTGGTTTGCACTACTTATGACACCTTGCTTACTTCGGTAACTGATACTTTAATAATACATGCGGTACTTACGGGTGTAAATCCGCCAAACAATACCAATACTATAAAGGTGTATCCAAATCCTGCTTCCGACCATATTTATATTAATAACGGAAACTACGCTACTATGGCTGGTTATAGTTGCACCATCACCAATGCGCTTAGTCAGCAGGTATTTTATTCGCTTATTAATCAACAGCAGTTTTATATCAGTTTGAGCACTTGGACAGGGCATGGTATTTATTTCCTCACCATACGCAATGCAGCTAATAGTGTAATAGAAGTGAAGAAAATAGTAATACAATAAAGAAAATGAAAAATATCAACACCATAAATTGCTCGCGCGAGGGGTATAATACTCCTCTAAGTGCTTCTACATAATACTAAATACTTCTTATTTATAAAAAGCGAACTAAAGTCCGTTGGCTACTGCATAAGTTCCAACGGGCTTTTTGTTTTTAAAAAGCGTTGCAGTTTCAAAAAAGCGGTCGGCTTACAGGTTAGTCGGTACGGAATCATCGTTCCGCTGTACGGAATGATGATGAGTCCGCACTGCGGAGAAGCTTCGCCGTGCGGAATGATGACGAGTCCGCACGGAATGATGACTGTTCCGTGCGGAATGATGACGAGTCCGTACGGAATGATGACGAGTCCGTACGGAATGATGTCTGTTCCGCACGGAATGAT
>JBAXQU010000089.1:0-12985 GCA_037131555.1 Bacteroidota bacterium | reverse complement strand
ATTTGTAAACAAATATAATTTACTTTTAGATTCAGAGTGCAAGTCTAAAGGTTATATGCCATTGTGAGACCCGAACGTAACCGAACGAAACGAACAGAAATAGAATGGAGAACCAGTTTGAAAAATTTAAAAAAGAAATTAGAAACGAAATCGTTTCTGCTGACAGGGCTTTTGATTTTCAACTCACAAAGGAATTTTTGGATTGGTTTATTAATGCAGGGACTTTTTTTAGCGAAACACATTTGGACATACCACAAGAAACAATTGTAACTAATACAACTGTTGGAAATTGTTTTCACAACAGTCAGTTAGTTAGTTTGCAGAATGAAGGAATTCTATATTTTGAAGGTATTATTAGAGGTGCAACAAGTGGTAAATTAATACATCACGGTTTTAATTTATTAGACAAGAAGATTCTTGATGTTTCGCATTTGAGCAACAAAGAAAATTTTCTTGAAGAATTAAAGGATAAAACTTTTTTTTATTTTGGAATTGCATTTGAAAATGATTTTATAAAAAAGAATCCTGATGTTTTAACAGTTAAATATTTGAATAATCCTTTTATTTTAAAATACTATCAAGAAAGCATAACATTATGATAAAAAAAATAAACAAAATATTCCTACTTGGATTAATATTAATAATAGTTTCTTGCCAAACTGAACAAGAAAAAAATACGGAAGTAATAGCTTTAGCACAATCAATTGCCAATGAAAGAACTGAACAGGAACAACAGAAGAAAAAACAAGAAGAATTAGATGGATATTACTCTAATGAAACTGATTCTATTTTGGTTTATACAGATTTTGATAGACAATTTATATCAACCACTCGTGTGCATTTTGACCGAAATAACGTTGAATGGGAAGATAAAGAAAACAACGGATTTAGATTCGTTTATAAAATTAAGCCACGCAAATTGATTGTATATAAAAACAATATTGAATTTATGAATTATAATTATTGTACAACCTACAGGAATGGGAATAAAAAATTTACAGAAAGGGGAACATCAGATATATCGCGAATATATGAAAAGAGTAAATTGATTTTCTATCGTGGTGCATCTATTAAGGGGTTCTCACTCGGAAATAACTCGTGGACTTTTGCACCTAAAGGGTTTGAAAACAATTCAGAATATTATATTTTAAATGAAGACCGTAAAAACGACTAAATATTTAAACTGCATTAACTGTAAAACACACCCGCTGGCGCAGGCGTGTTTCGCCTGTGCCGCATAGTAGGTGGTGTCCTCACCACCACATCTAGTATTCCACAGCCTTTGTTGGTGTTTTTTCACCAACAAACGTATTGAATATAAAAAGCAATAATTGCCAATTAAACTTGTTGGTGAAAACAGCTGCAAGGGCACTAAATCCATTCTTCACAGCTAATCGCTATTGGCTATTGCCTAGTACATCTTCCTGTCTTTCTAGCAAATTCCTAAATCCTAATTCCGCAAATCCCAAATCTCCTTTCCGCTTTCAAGTAAATGCTTACTTTTGCCATCCAAAATCTAAACCTTTTGAATTAACCCTTGTCGAATCGGTTTTAAGAAACATAAATGCTGTTGTTAGCAATTAGCAACTACCTAAAAACAATTTAAATGAAACACTTTGCCAAGTCAGCGTTATTTTTGGTACTCATATCGTTGGTAGCATGCACACATTATATTTACATCTCTCGCTGTATTTGGCAACAACAAGCCGTAACCATTGATGGCCGACCAACCGAATGGAAATTACCACTCAAATATTTTGATGAAGAAAGCAAGCTTCAATATGCTGTTTCAAACGATTTTCAGAATATCTATTTCTGTTTTCGCGCCACACAACAAGAAACACAAGTGAAGTTATTACGTGGCGGCATGCAGCTTTGGATAGATACCACAGGTCAAAATCAACACAACGTAGGCCTGATGTTTCCCCTCTCTATGGCCTTGCGAAAAGCCAATCCTGACGAGGTAGAGCCACCTGTAAAAGGGAAACAAGATGTTGCAGGATTTAAGAACAAATACCTGAATGGATACAAAGAAATGGAATTGGCAGGTTTCAAAACAGGCATCAATGGAATGAGTCCCATCAAGAACAAAGCGGGCATAGAAGCCGCTATTAATTGGGATACCACAGATATACTTACTTACGAAGTGAAAATTCCTTTTCGTACCTTTTACAAAGATTCCATTACTGTTCATGATAGTTTGAAATTATTTGGAATTAGTTTTGTGCTCAATGGAATACCTCAAATGGAGCGACATCACGAAAGCGATGCAGGAAACAGACAAGGTATACCAGGCGGTGCAGGCCCAGGCATGTCGGCTGGTGGTGGCGGTATGCGAGGCGGTGGAGGCGGCCATCATGGTGGTGGCGGAAGGTCGGAAGGAGATGCTGGTTCGGGTTATATTTCCCAATCGAACACAATCAAAATAACCTTTCAATTGTCGGGCGACAAACAACCAAAACTGAAATGAAAAGACAATTACTTTTTATTACGTTGATGATGGTATGTGCACTAAGAACTTCGATAGCACAAACCAATGCAGGCACTGTAACCGGTACCATTAAAGACATACGCACAGGGCAAGCCATTTCATTTGCAAGCATCGCTTTGCTTCGTTCAGCCGACACATCTTTGGTTTCGGGAGTAAATAGTGATGAAGTAGGAAATTTCAAATTCGAATCAATAGGTGTGGGAACTTATCTACTTAAAATATCCTTGTTGGGCTATCAAACCTTGCGCACCGAAACCTTTGTGGTAAATGCAAGTCAACCATTCAAGTCGTTTGGCACCATTCGTATGAGGCCATCCACCACATCGCTCAACACGATAACTGTGGAAGGAAAAGAAAAACGAGTGGAACAAAATGGTGATACCGTGGGCTACAATGCCAAAGCTTATAAAACCAATCCTGATGCCAATGCCGAAGACCTAGTGACCAAAATGCCCGGAATTACTAGCGACAACGGACAAGTGAAAGCGCATGGCGAAAATGTAAAACAAGTGCTAGTGGATGGTAAACCTTTTTTTGGTGACGACCCTAACATGGCGCTGAAAAACTTACCTGCCGAAGTGATTGACAAAATTCAAGTGTATGATAAAGCTTCGGATCAAGCGCAGTTTACAGGTTTTGATGATGGTAATGCCAACAAAACAATCAATATCATCACCAAACCAGGGCGAAACAACGGACAGTTCGGAAAAGTATATGCTGGTTATGGTACGGATGATACCTACATTGCCGGAGGAAACCTCAACTTATTTAAAGGCGAACGTAGAATTTCAATTCTGGTACTTTCGAACAATATCAACCAACAGAATTTTGCTTCGCAAGATTTACTCGGTGCCTTAGGCAGTGGAGGCGGAGGAAGAGGTGGAATGGGAGGAATGGGTGGAATGGGGGGCCGTCCAGGAGGAGGAATGGGCATGGGTGGCGGTCCTGATGGAAGTGCAGCAAGTAACTTTTTAGTTGGTCAACAAGCAGGCATATCTACCACACAGGCCATAGGTATTAATTACAGCGATAAATGGTCGGAGAAAATAAAAGTATCGGGTAGTTATTTTTTCAATCTTACCGATAATACCAATAGCAGTGTGCTCTCTCGACAATATGTTTCGGCAAAAGATAGTGGACTTTATTATAACGAAAACAATGCTTCTACTTATAAAAACTACAACCAACGAATTAATTTCCGTCTCGATTACAAGGTCGATTCGTTCAACTCATTTACCATAACACCGAAAATAAGTTTACAAGATAATCATACCAATTCATCGTTGGATGGAATCAATCAACGGAGAAATGCATTGATAGCAGAAAGTAAAACCAATACGGCTAATTACTCGTTTTTGTCTGGTTATACCTTATCAAATAATATTTTGTATCAACATAAGTTCAGCAAGTTTGGTAGAACCATTTCGTGGAACATTGGCACCGATGCAAACGATAAAAAAGGAAATAGTTCTATTTATTCGTTGAGCAATTATTATTACCTCAATGATACAAACCTCACCGATCAGCGAGCTACACAAACAACAAATGGTTACACGCTTTCCACCAACATCACTTACACCGAACCAATAGATAGCTTTAGTAGATTGATGTTTACGTATTCGCCTTCCTATTCCGACAATTCTACCGACAAGGAAACCCATAGTCATAATGTACTAACGGATAATTATTCGTTGCTCGATACCGCATTGACCAATAAATTCAAGAGTGTATATTTTTACAATAAAGGAGGAATAGGATATAATTACAATAAGAAAAAAGTGATGTTGATGGCTACTATCAATACACAATATGCAACGCTTAATGGCAATCAAGATTTTCCTGAGGCGTTTACAGCAAACAAATATTTCTTCAACATCTTGCCTCAAGCCATGTTCAATTATAAATTTGATAGAGGTACCAATCTTCGTATCTTTTACCGCACATCTACCAATACCCCTTCTATTACTCAATTGCAAAATGTAATCAACAATACCAATCCGTTGCTATTAACAACAGGTAATCCCGATTTGAAACAGAGTTTTGATCAGACATTAATCATGCGTTATGGTAAAACCAATTCTCAAAAAGCAACAGGATTATTTGCGTTTCTATACGGTAATTATACACAGGATTATATTGGCAATTCTACAATTGTTCCTTCGCACGATACCATAGTGGAAGGAAATATTGTTTTGAAAAGAGGTTCGCAATTATCAAAGTCGGTAAACCTTCAAGGCTACATGAGTACTAGAGCTTTTTTGACCTATGCGATACCGGTGAGTAAAATAAAATGCAATTTGAATTTAAACGGAGCCTTTGTTTATTCGCGCACTCCTTCACTCATCAATGGAGTAAATAATTTTACGAATAATTATCTGTACACCGGAGGTATTGGATTAACGAGCAACATCAGTGAGAAGATTGATTTCAATATTCAATACAACGCTAACTACAGCATTGCCGACAATACGTTACAAACGCAGTCGAGTACTTCCTATTTTTACCATACGGCAAGTTTAAAGTTGAATTGGATTATTTGGAAAGGCCTTGTATTCAACACTAATCTCACTCACACTTATTATTCTGGTTTGTCAGCAACCTTGGATAAACCTTATGAGTTGCTAAATGTATCTATTGCTTACAAGTTTTTGAAGAAACAAAATCTAGAAGTTAAAGCATCGGTGTTCGATGCCTTGACACAAAATACAAGCATCAATAGAAACATCACTGATACATATATTGAAGACAGTCAAACAAAAGTGCTGACTAGATATTATATGCTCACCTTGACCTATACTTTGAAAAAGTTTAAAACGGAAGAGAAAAAACCAGAGCGACAATAATTCAATTGCCGAACATTTTACCAGGATTCAAAATCAATAAAGGGTCGAACACTTTTTTAATTTCTTTCTGAATATTCAAAGCTTTTTCGGAAAACACAATACTCATATATTCTTGCTGAATAAGACCAATGCCGTGTTCGCCACTAATGGTGCCGCCTAATTGTTTGCAAAGCGTGAATAGTTCGGTAATTGCTTTCTTCATGTATTCACCGTTCCATTGTTCGTCAGTCAAATCACCTTTGATAATGCGTATGTGCAAGTTCCCATCACCAGCGTGTCCATAACAAACCGATTTGAATTTGTATTCAAGTCCGATGTTTTTTATTCCTCTAACCAATGAAGGTAATTCAGCTCGAGGCACAACAGTGTCTTCCTCTTTACTAATGGCATTGGAGGTTACCGCTTCATTTATTTTTCTGCGTAGTTTCCATAGTTCTTGTTTTTGAGCTTCCGACTCGGCAAAAAGAATATCCGCAATATTGTATTTAGTCATCAATTCAGCGATGGCTTCCATATCTTTCATCAATACATCTGTGTCGTTGCCATCAACTTCAATCAATAAATGAGCTTGAATATCATCATCTATTGTTACCACATTACTTTTGACATAGGTTGTCACCCAAACCAGCGCATCACGTTCCATCAATTCCATCGCGCTTGGAATAAATCCAGCTCTAAATGTTTCACTCACTGCGCTGCATGCTTCATCAAGATTTCGAAAAGGAACAAGCATCAACAAATTGTATTTAGGAAGAGGTAAAAGTTTCACCACAATTTTAGTTACGATACCTAAAGTGCCTTCGCTCCCAACCATCAATTGAGTGAGGTTATACCCTGTTGAGTTTTTCAATGTTCTAGCTCCAGTGTTGATGATTTCGCCTGTGGGCAACACAACTTCTAAATCGAGAATATAATCTCTGGTTGTTCCGTATTTAACACATTTTGGGCCGCCAGCATTTTCGGAAACGTTGCCTCCTAAAAAGCAACTTCCTTTGCTTGCGGGATCAGGCGGATAGAACAAGCCTTTTTCGGCAACAGCCATTTGAAATGCTTCGTTGATGACTCCTGGTTCTACAGTAGCTTGCAGGTTTCGTTCATCAATCTCAATAATGTTATTAAAACGTTCCATCGAAATGACGATTCCTCCATAAATTGGTAATGCACCACCACTAAGTCCTGTGCCTGCTCCACGAGGAGTAACCACTACAAATTCATCATTGGCAAGTTTTAAAATCAAAGATACCTCTTTCGAATTTATTGGCTTTACAACCACTTCGGGTAAGTACACAAGTTTTTCTGTTTCATCATGTCCATAGTTGGTTAAACTCTCCATGTCCGATTTTACATATTGTTTTCCAACAATTGTTTCTAATCGAGAAATGATTTCGGGGGTTACTTTATTATATTTATTCATTTAATTTTTCCGACTAAGTTTCAATAAGAGTTTTCAAAAGTAAAATAAAAAACTTATTCATGTTCAAGTTTGTTTTTATCACCAAAACAGAATGTGATTTTTCAGGTCTCTTTTAAATCAATTCAAGGAATATCATCGCACATCAAAAATAAGGGTTAAATAGATTATCGGAATTCCCCTCATTTCAATAAGTCTTTATTGTTTGTATACTTATTAAAAGGAGATTGTTAATAACCAAGTGTTTTTATTAACGATGAAAATTACATAATGTTTCCAATCCATTGATTTTGCTAATTGTTCAATAGGGTAGACATTAAAATTTGAAGGTGTTTATATTACTTGGTGCGTATTAGGTTATCAACACATCTGTGTTTACAAATACAAAAGTCAGGTGTAAAAAAAGTTCTTTAATTAAAGATAGATTTGCTCAATTCAAATTAAACACCGTTTGAAAGGTGCGTAATATGTGAAGCAGACAAAAAAGGATGAACCTAAAAAAGTACATGTTTACATCATTGGTTTTATTATTTGTTTCTGATGGGGTAAAATCTCAAGTTGAAAAAACAAAACAATTCCCTTCTATTGCTATTGGGTTGGGAGTTCTTTCGTTTGATGGGGACATTGGCAACGGCATTGGTGTGAGTTCACTTAGTAAAGTAAAGCTGGGCTATCATTTAGCTGTAGAACAACGAATAGGTAGTTTCTTAGGTGTTTCGATAAATGGCTTATATGGCAAATTAGCAGATAACGAAAATACCTCAACTCGGAATTTAAATTTTCAATCGCAAATTATCCAAGGTGATTTGAATGTAGTGTTTCATTTTGATAATGGTTTTATCTTGAAGAAAGATATTGAGTTTGCTCCATTTTTGTCAGTAGGGATAGGTTATTTAAAATTTGATCCCTATGGAGATTTAAAGGATAAAAGTGGAACACCTTATGTTTATTGGAATGATGGTTCTATTCACAATCTTCCTCAAAACGATCCTAATGTGGCTAATTCAATAGTACTTCAGCGTGATTATACGTATGAAACACAGTTGAAAGATAGTGTCAACAATTATACACGAGGTGCTGTATCCATTCCTGTTGGTGTTGGTTTCAAATTCAATCTTACACGCCATCTTGATTTTAATCTTGGTGGAACCTACTATATCACGATGACAGATTGGATTGACAATTATAAAAAGGGAAGTAATGACAAGTATCTTTATGTCAATGCATCGCTTCAATACACTTTCAAACCTCGGTTGGAGGAGAAAAAGATTGATTATAAATCGGTAGATTTTGCTACGTTGGAAAAAGAAGATACAGACGGTGATGGAGTAAAGGATATGGATGATTTGTGTCCAGGTACACCAAAAGGAATTAAAACCGATTCGCACGGATGCCCATTAGATACTGATGGAGATGGCGTACCTGATTATAAAGATAAAGAACCAAAATCGATAAAAGGAGCCATTGTTGACGATAATGGAGTTACTGTTTCCGATTCTCAATTGGCACAAAAGCAAAGCAAATACGATTCGTTAGCTGCTGAAAGAAGTAAAGTTGTATATGATTATCCAAGTTTGAGTTATCTAAAAAAAGTTGCACCCGAAAAAAAGAAGAAAAATCCTGAAGGATTATTTACTATACCTTATGCATTAAGAAGTGCCGACAAGAATGGCGATGATTATATATCTCCAGAAGAAATACTTGAAACAGTAGATTCATTTTTAGAAGGAGATTCTGAGTTTACAGTTGAAAAGCTGAATGATTTAATAGATTTTTTCTTTGAACAATAAACAATAAATAAGTACCAATAAATTAATTATTATGATAAAATACGTAGCACTATTATTTAACACAATTGCCTTGTTGATTTATCAGTTCTTTTTTGCTGATGGAATTTCAATTACGCAAAAGGTACCTTCAACTGTAAAAGCTGGCGGTGAATTTACTGTTGAGTTAGTAATAAAAAGAGGCGATACAGATGGTTTTGCAAAACTTCAGCAAGACCTACCTGATGGTTTTACTGCTGAAGAAGGATCCACAAATGGTTCTTCATTCACGTTTACTAATCATTCGGTGAAATTTATTTGGATGGCATTACCTGATGATAAAGAAATGAAATTGTCATACAAGGTAAAGGTGGATCCTAAAATTGAAATCGGAGATAAAACCTTGGCAGGAAAATTTGCCTATGTTGTAAATAATGTAAAGCAACAAGTTGAAATAACCCCTTCTATTATTAAAGTTACCGGAACTTCTCAACCTATTGTAAACAATACTCCGCCTGCTAATACTACACAGGTAGAAGTTGATAATACGATGATCGTAAGTGGTAAATACTATGACGACAAAGAAGCTGTAATAGCAGACATGAAAATAAATTTGGTGAATAAAAAAGGTGAAATAGTACAAACCACCACAACAGATAAAGATGGGAATTTCGTATTCTCAAAATCACCAAAAGATATCGAGATGCTTGTTGTTTTAGAAGCTAACGACACCAGAAGCATAAGCAAGAACTCAACAGCTCAGTATAAAGATAACAAAGGGGCAATACTTGAAACGAAAAGTTTAACTGGAAATGCTCCAGCTGCAGTAGTATCATCCGAAACTCCTCCTACCACTTCAGGTAATGATCAATATAACTTAACGAATTCTTCAACGGAAACCAATGGATTGGTCTGTGTGCGAAAAACTCCAAAGACGGCACCTGCTGGAGGAAGTTTTATTGTAGAAATAAATATCAACAAGGCGAACATTAGTGGATTCGCGAAATATGTTGAAGCATTGCCTGTTGGATTTACTGCCTCCGCTTTGGATAATCAAGAAGCTTCGTTCGCTTTTTCTGAACAAAAAGTAAAGTTTGTTTGGGTATCATTGCCAACAGCCACTTCATTTAAGATTTCTTACAAAGTATCTGTGGCTGCAGGCTCTACAGGAGACCAAAAAATTGATGGCGCATTTTCTTATATAGAAAATGATGAAACCAAGAAGTATATTTTACCAATAAGTACAGTTGCATTAGGAGGAGAAGTAGCTAAAGAAGAACCTCCTTTAGCAGTAAAAGAAGAAACAAAAGTGGAACCAGAGGTTAAAACAAAAGAGTTGTCAGCATCAACCATTCCTTCGCCTCAAGGTGATGTGAATTATAGTGTACAAATTGCAGCGTTGCACAATGCAAAAGCTCCTGATGTTATCGCATCGTATTATAAAATAACAGAACCTGTGAAGACAGAAATGGCGGAAGGGTTTACTAAATATACTGTAGGTGCGCATAAGGTATACAAGCAAGCCCACGATGCTCGCGACATTATTAAAACCAAAGGAGTATCGGATGCTTGGGTGACTGCATACAACAAAGGAAAAAGAATTACCGTTCAAGAGGCTCTAATGATTACTAGTCAAAAATGGTATAAATAATTTATTCATGAATCATTAAACTCAATCTAACTTCCAATTCCATTGTCTAGTTAGATTGAGTTTTTTGTTATACTTTTGTACATGGCTTTCAAACTAAATATACTTGTTTTGTTTCTTTCCATTGGAAGCTATTGCTATTCTCAGAAAACAGAAAAGAAACCCAAAGACGATACTCAAAAATCACCAGCAGAATTTGTTTTTAAACCTACCATTGGTTTAGGTACAGGAATGCTTTCATTTTATGGAGATATTTACGATAAACATTTTCAAGCACCAATGGTAAGCCATATTGGTTATGAACTTAATGTTGCTCAACCCATCAATGATTATTTACAGTTTGATTTTTATGTATTGAGAGGAAAGTTAGGTGCAAACGAACGGTTTGTTTCGGGTGGAAGAAATTTAAATTTCGAATCTCAAATAACTGCTGGAGGAGTGAATGTGATGTATGACTTTGGAAATTTCTTGAAAAAGGAAAGAACTGCAAGTCCTTACATAACATTAGGTATTGAAGCATTTGAGTTTCTTTCGAAGACCGATTTGTATGATAAGTATGGAAACAAATATAATTATTGGGCGGATGGAAGTATTCGCAACCTACCTTCTACTGATGCTTTGGCCTCGAGTGCTACCATTGTTGAGCGAGATTATAAATACGAAACCGATATTCGCGAATTAAATTCAGATGGTTTTGGGAAGTATCCTGAAAACTCTTGGGCCATACCTGTTGGAATAGGCTATACGTTTAAAATCTCAGATCATTTTAATTTTAAGATGGGTGCTACCATGCACTTTACCTTCACGGATTATATAGATGGGATTACACAAAACAGTGTCGGTATACGTGCAGGAAATAGTAAGAAAGACAATTTTATGATGACTTCGTTCTCCTTACACTATGATTTTTATGTAAAGAAAAAAGAAGGGGAAAATGCGGTTGACGAACCATTAACTGCTGATGATTTACTCACGATGGATTATGCTGACTCGGATAGTGATGGAGTAGTAGATTTAAAAGACAACTGTCCGGGAACACCTCATGGAATCCCCGTTGATATTAATGGTTGTCCTTTAGATGATGATCAAGATGGAATACCGAACTATAAAGATGAGGAATTAAATACACCAATAGGTGCTCTTGTTGATGCAAACGGTGTGCAAATGAGCGATTCATTGTTGTTGCATCAATACAATGTTTACATGGATTCTACTGGCGCATTTGCCAAAGTAGAAGTACACGACCATAATGGTAAATCGTTCTATACTAATTTTTATCAAAAGGAGTACATGGTAAGTGTTGGTAATTTCAGGAAAGCTGTACCTGCTGAGACGATGACAAAATTTTTAAGTGTGAATGATATCTCTAGTAACATTCTTGATGACTCAACTACAATGTATACTGCTGGAAAATATACTACGGCTTTAGATGCAGAAAAAAGAAAACAAGAACTCATTGACCAAAGCTTTGCTGATGCAAAAGTTGTGTTTAAACAAAAAGGAGTTTTTCAAGACGCACCTGTGTTTAAAAGCAATGTTGTGAATCCAACTAAAGAGAATGCTGTAGTTAAAAATAAAGATGATAAAGAGAGTGCTTTGATAACTAATAAGGGAACAACAAAGGAGAAACCGATTGATAATACCAAACTTGAAAACAAAGTAACCAAACAAGAGAACAAGATTGCGGATGGTAAAGAGAACTCGACCGCAACCAAAGAAGGTGCAACAAGTTCAAAAGCTTCGGGAACAGTGTTGAGGGTTCAGTTGGGTGCCTTCCACAAGCGATTATCGAAATCTGCTTTTCATGATATTCATGATTTAATCGAAATAAAGACAGAAGATGGATGGTATAAGTACTCAACTGGGGCGTTCAAAACCATTGATGAAGCTGCAAAACACAAAGCGAACATGATATTAAAGGGATATCAAGATGCATTTATTACGGCTTATAAAAATGGGAATAGAGTTTCGATATTGGAAGCAGGTGCAACACCGATGAAAAAGGGCGAGATAAACGAAACTCCAGATAATGAAACTCCAACAAAATTTGACAAGAAAAATATTACTTTCAGAGTTCAAGTAGGAAAATATAAAAATCAAGTGCCAAATGAAAAACTTGCTGTATTGACTAAAATAAAAGACATTAAAACGGATGTTATTGAAGATGGCTCCACTCGTTATGCTGTGGGTTCGTTTACTGATTATAACCAAGCTCAGCGATTGAAAAATGAACTCGCCAAAAAACTTGGTTTGAAAGACGCATTTATTATTGCGTTCAATTTAAATGAAGTCATCCCAATAAAAGACGCTTTGGAAAGTGTGAAATAAAATACCGCGATGAATTTATCTCTAATTTAGTATTAGCGAATCTCAGTTCATCGTTCGTCTACCGTCCTTTTTCAATACATATACAACTATCTTCACAGGAACTGTTTCTGTCGGGTACTTTATATCGTAGTAAGTAAAACCAACAAAGAATTCTTGCGATTTAGTTCATTTTAGGTAAGGATGAATAGTCAAAAACCCTTCCGCTATAGCGAACAACCCTTCCGCTATAGCGAAGAACTCTTCCGCTATAGCGAAGAACTCTTCCGCTATAGCGAACGACTCTTCCGCTATAGCGAAGAACTCTTCCGCTATAGCTTTTACCTCTTCCGCTATAGCTTTTACCTCTTTCGCTATAGCTTTTACCTCTTTCGCTATAGCTTTTACCTCTTTCGCTATAGCTTTTACCTCTTCCGCTATAGCTTTTACCTCTTCCGCTATAGCTTTTACGGGTCTGTTCAATAAACTGTGTCAGGTTAAAATTATTTACCTTTGTATGTT
>JBAXQU010000088.1:0-13032 GCA_037131555.1 Bacteroidota bacterium | reverse complement strand
ATATAGTTATATATAATATCCCTTTATATATGTAATACGGTGACTTGTAATACGTTCATTTCTATTTAACATAAAGTACGTTATAGGGTCACAAGTAATACACATATTTATCCACACCCATCCCCTGAAGGGACGACCGTAGGATCGTCCCGTAATACTTACTAACAAGTTATCCACATGTCATACGAGGGTCTTCGTCTTGCCAGACAATATCCGTAATACACGTTTAACCACCGATGTTATAACATTAAACAATTTTTGCCAGAGAACATTACAGGTATTCTAAGATCCATTGTTTACTGGCAAGGTGTCATACAAAACCTGAAGGGGACCCATAGGGTCCCCGCAAGTAAGCTTATTATGTAATACGAATTAGTAACTGATTCCGAATTGTTCGAAACGGTTTTTTAGATATTGACGGAATTCTTTTTGTTCATCCTCAGACAGAGGTGATTCCTCGGGGGAATTCTTTTTACCATCCACAATCTCCCAACCAAAATTACAACTAAGTCTAAAGTTAGGATGTATTACCTTATCGGTCTTGTTATAATTATCCCTGTCTTGGTGTACTACAAAGGATTTATTTAGATCACGATGGGCTTCTAAAAAATATGTATGACCTTTCCATGTCCCTCTCTTCAGGGCGTTATATACGTGTTTGGCTTTCTTAACCAACTTGTCCATATATGATGAGTAGTCGTCAGCGAAGGTAGGAAGATCACCAGGGGTTAACGAATATACATTTAACATATGTGATCTTGAGAACATTAAACTACCAAATCCGTTTGGAGACAGAAGTTTTAAATTAAATGTTGGGGTATCCATAAAGTCCCTTAGGTGAAGTATACCTTGTGCTGGGTAGATAGATACATTTGAAAATTTGAAGTGATACATATTCAATATATCATGTGGGTATATTGATGGTTTATTCATCAGATCAGGATTAATCTCAAGTAGACTATCGATGAAGTCAGCAAGGATTACCTGTAGGATATTCAATGGAATAACTGGTTTAGGGTCCATCTTTGGTTTGAAGTCTACTTTACAGATAATATCTCCCAGGAACTTATTGTTGACCGTTTCTTGTTCGAATGGTACAGTCTCCACTGAAATAGTACTGTGAATCTCACCCTCGGGGATGTCGATGGTTTTCCAGAACATATGTTGTTTCCTATACTTATGGATCGTCTGCACGAATTTTTCACTGGCAAACTTCCATTTCTTCATTTGATCATCTTGACCATCCTCCTCTGTTAATCCTTTTAATTTACTTAGTCTCATGTTATATAAATATTGCCAAACAATATTGGAGGGATCTTGTACCTGTTGTACCCGATGTTCCTCATGTGCCCAATGTTCCACTCGTACCCGAAGTGGTTCTAAAAAAAACCCTTATGGGTTTTGCCAAACAACATCCGACAGGTGGATCCTGATCAAGGATGTTTACTGTTGACTGTAAACAATAAACCCCCCACAATAGTGGAGGGTCTACTATTGTTCGTCTATAATACGATTACGCAGCCAATAATTGGTTACGGAATGTAATTGCTGTTCTCTTGTTTGAGAAGTTCTTAGAGATCTTAGAACCGTTAACAGATGCTCTTACACGGTATGAACTACCGTCGAAGTAAACATTGTTAGAAACTGGTACATAAGTTGTCTTGGTGCGACGAGATGCAGATTTTTTCATCTTGCTTGTTGTTGTTTTTTTCATAATCATTAATTGTTTATAATAAAATATAACACCAAAAAATGATAATAAAAAATTTTAAGGCAACTTTTTTTTGGATTTGTCAAAATAGTAGTTGCCAAACAACATCCGTCGATCCACTGTCCCGATCACCCTAACTCCTCCTCCACATAACGGTACCACCTGTCACCCCACTTCAAGGACATATAATAGAAATGTCTTTCATTGTCCATAAAGTAGTAAAGGATATGGTAGTCCCATAAAAATTTAAACCTTGTCATGGTATTCTATTTCAATGTTAACACTGTCCAAGTTGAAGTCCTCATAGAACTTCTCCAAGATATCAATCTTAGCATCTGCTGTGATGTATAAGATTAATCCCATTTCCTTCTTTCGTTGGATCTTGGATATCTGATCCTTAATCCATAGTTTAACTATTTGACTGTTCATCTTGTAGTATTTTATATTGTTTATCACCAATAGTGTCCAAGATATAAGCAACCTCTACTATGTCCTCCAAGTCGTAGGTGGACAAGTCATCAAACTCGTCCCCTTCTTGGTTCATACCTGTCAAGTACTGTCCATTGGCCATAGTCTTAACGAGATATGGTACTTTGATCCAATAACCCGACATATCCTCCTCACTGACATAGACATTGAATGGTTGATTAAACTCTATGGTTTCCCCGAGTTTGAATATATTCTCTATCTCATTGCAGAACTTGATTCTTAAGTTCTTTACTTCTTCCCTTGAATTGTAGTTCATATTAATCTTCGTTGTTTTCGTTATCAAATTCTTCCTCCTCATCGTCTTCATCCTCATCTAACAGGTCCTCATCGGAGTTCCCAAGATATGTAATTCTCATCCCCACAATCTTTTCTTTATCCATCATAACCTCCAAAGGATATAGACCATCCCCAATACCTGATGAGGATACCACACCTGTGTCATACAAACCAAATTGGTCTTCAGACAAGGTAAACCTACACATCTTCTCATACCACTTCTCCCCACCATCGTCCTTACGATAATCACCAAGATTAAAGTTAACATCAGGGGTTGTAATACTTTCAGACAATTCATCGTTACGGTAACTTGTCATACAGAAGATTCCACACTGACCACTATCAACACCACACTCACTATGGTCTTCCCATTCAAGTGATACACCATCATCAGTTATAGATTCGTGGAGTATTGTAATACCTGATACACGAACACCCCAATCACCTTGATCGGATTTTTCTACCTCGACATTGTACTTACCGGGTAATACATTAGTTAATTTAGTTTGACACCAAGTGTCGGGTGTATAACAAGGGTCAGACACCATTACATTTTCGGAGAGAGTAATTTGATTCATTTTTTTTAAGTTTAGTTTATGGGGATAAAGTTAAATTGATTATTTGGAATATCCTAATTTTAGTTGGAATATATTTTAATAAAGTTATCCACATTTTCTTTAATAGTTTCCATCATAGAGTTCCTCAGTTTGTCATACACCTTATTTGTAAACTCAAAGTTGCCAAACAATATGTCAGGATCCACTGTCATCCCATTCGGGAAGTGGAGGTCTATTGGATCAATTAAAACTCGAAGTTCATTGATGTTGTTATCGGTTCTGTAGAAATTTGTTCTGGCATAAATGTACTTGTCTTTAACAGTATATAGTTTCACATTGCCAATCAAATTCAACAGTGCGCGTGCCTGGAGAATAATGACTTCCAAATCGGCCAACTGTTGTAGATCAGTCTTGATCTCAGTCACCTTGGTTTTGTAGGATTCAAGAAAACCTGCCAGACCATATTGTGGATTAGGATTTGTCCCATCCTCAGTTATGAATTGTTCCCACTGCGGTATTGTTTCTTGATCACCTACCACTTTTAAAAATACCCCGTTGTTTAATTTGCCCATGTGAATGTTTCTGTTATAATGTTAAAAAATTTGCCAAACAAATTCCCACCAGGAGATCTCTGTCCAAGAAAAACTTTGGTGTTGAATTCATTTCCTCCATAGTATGGAGTGGGTTTAATGTACCCACTTGCCACACCAAATTGTTCGAACCATTCTTGTTGAGATGGTTGGTCCGTTGGAAAAGTTGATTTACTCACCTTCGGTGTCGTCGTCTTCGTCATTGTTTTCTATTGTTTCGTTATATAATCTTGTTAATTCTATCTTGTCTTCGTCCGTTACGAATGGAAATTCTGATAAGAAGTCCTCTAATGTTTGTTCTTCGTCTATTATACAATCAGTTCTATATTCTACTTCAGCCCAAAACTCCTCTTTGGAGAACTTGTACATTCCCTCGAGGAAACCACATTCATCATCATATGCCTCCAATTCACCATCCACCCAATTAAAAGTGGACTCACCTGCGAACCCGACACCTCCTTCAGAGTAGAACAGGTAAGCATTCACCTTATACATCTTACATAAAGTGTGTAGGAATGGTATTGGTGGACTCCAAGCTGTTTCACAACTGAAGTTGATTTCATCTTTGGTGAAGTTAAACATATCCTCACTATATGAGATGTCCCATTTAGTTCCAAACCATTCAATGTTAGTATCATACCATTTCTCCTTGTAATCACCATCCGACATATGTTGGGGTAATCCAATTAGAGCTTTAAAGACATCATTACTTTGTTCATCTGAAGTCTTAAGACTTTTTAAAACGGCGGTGAGAGTACGAATTGTACCCTCATCACCGAATATTCTTATGTTGTTGTTGCACCAATTTGGCATAATAATTAGTTTTCTTGTTCTTGTTTAAAATCATTTAGGAACTCGTCCTCTAATGGTAAGTTATTCAAATCATATGACTTCACCAATTTAATTGGGTGGTACTCACTTTCCTTATCTGTTAAATGGAAAAATCTATCTTCAATGGTAAGAGGTTCTTTATTAAAACCCTCGTAAACCTCTAACTTGTTTTTATCCAAATCAATTAGATATGCCCACTCACAGAATAAACTATCACCTGCGAAGTCGGTACTATCAGTAATCCATACTTCCTCTTCCATCGCATCGTAAATCATTTCAAGAATTCTCGCACCATTGTCTCTTGTTAAGTAAGGATACTTTTCTTGATACAACTTGGATTGGTCTCCTGTCATCCATCCGTTCTCACAACCAATGGACTTTAACCAATTCTGAATTTCTTTTTCTTTGTTTCCATTAACAAAGATTACTTTGTTTAATGACTTCTTAAAGTCATCCAAGTTGGATAAGTTTGATTGTAAGAACTCTAACACAATAAGACCATTACCTGATGGGTATCCATCCCATTGTCCGTATTGTGCTACTTTTGTTTCTCCATTGGAGATTACCATTGTTAAATTTCTTGTTCCCATAGTTTTATAAGTTTAGGACACGAAGATAAAGTTTATATTTTTATCCACCAAAAAATAATCCAAATATTTTTTGTTAAAATGTTGTTAAGGAATTCACCAGTCGGCAGCTGGCTGATATTGATTGGCAATGAAAACATTTAAATTTTTAACAAACAGCGCACAGGGAAAATTTGTTTGGCAAACATAACTCATTGATAATCAATAAAACGATCTTTGCCAAACAACATCGGCGCATGCGCAGCGCTGCAGAAGATGATGTGCAAAAAAAATCCCCCGTAATACTTACGAGGGATCGAACTAAACTTACTAACCCACCATCTTACTTATTTTGTAATACGTCCTTTAATAATTTTAAAGAACCATTTATTATTGTTGTCTCTTTAATAGCTTCGTCTATTGTCTTAAAGCCTCTCTTATGTATTACGAAAGCCTTACCATCATTGGAATACCAAACGTCATACGTTCTTTTACTTGGAGATAAAATTATCTTCGTGGTCATTGTTATACGGATTTAATGAAACACAAAGGTAATACATTATTTATTACAAACCAACAAATTTTTTAAAAAATTTATTTTTTTAATATATGTGGAAGATTTGATCTAAAAAGTTAAACAGACATTGCCAAACAATATCTCACCAGGCCCGGCAGATCTAACCTGTAATACGTTAAATAAAAATGGAGGTCGAAAGACCTCCATTGTACAACTAACCAAACACTTAATTATTAAACACTATATAATATACTAAAAATTTTCCACTTGTCCAACTTTATTCGAATAAACTTCTAATACGTCTCCATTCTTTTCCATGTTGTATAGTTCAGCCGTGGATTCACCACCATTATCCTTTGGTTGTAATACTTCCTTCGTATCCATAATCTCTTGCCAATCAATATCTTCAAGATCTCCTCTATCATACATTTCTTTAGCAATCTTAGCGGCTTCGTTTAAGTCGTTAGCCTTTACTTCAAAGTCGGTTCTCATCCAAGTCGTAACCTTTTGGTCTAAAAAGAATTCAAATGTTTTCATATGTTTAATTTTAATATTTACTTCTTACACCCCTTCTACGAAACAAATCGTCATACGGGTTTACTTTTGGTTTAAGTAATTCGGTGATTAGTGTAATATCTTGTTCAGATATTTCATTTACAAACCTTTTATCAAGGTCGTCGAGGTGGGTGCCAGACAACTTGTCGTAACCTCCCATCTGATATTTGGGATAGACAATCTTGGTTTCGGTGTCAAATACAGATGCAACTGATTTTAATTCTACTATCATGATACTTTATTTAGATGTTGATTAATATCTTGTTCGGTGATTGTTAAAATAGTTTCAATATCAAAACCAAAACTATCCATATAGTCGAATAACAATTCATCACTCTCGATGATTTGTTGTTTGGTAATAGGAGACTCATTCCACATATCATAGAAGTCTTTTACAACCCTATCCCTTAAAAATGGAATGGTATAATACATATCATCAGATAAGTGGTCATTCCTGTCGTGAACTTTTAAAATGTGTAGTTTCATATTAATTGTTTTTAATAACTTGTTTTAATTTGTATTCAAATTCTTCTCTCATACCTTCCTCATCATAAACCTTTTTGGTCTCGTCGTCGTTCGGGTGGTAGAAACTAATGTCCACCTCAATAGTTTTACCATTAGTTGAAAGGACTTGTTTAGTTATAAAACTAACAACCTTACTACCAATAATTTCTCTTACTCCTTCAACCTCTTCCTCGTTCTCAACATCAACGGGAACACCACCTTCAATTATTCTATCAGTAACCTCTTCAATAAATTCATCACAACACATACTCTCGATGAATTGTGTAATCTTGTCTTCGATAATATCGTTGACCATTTCAGTAACAATTTTTTTGTCCATGTTTAATAAGTTTAGACCACGAAGATAATTGTTTTTTCTTTATCAAACAAATTAATCTGTTAAAGTTTTGTTAAAGGATTTAACAGATGTAATACCTGTGTTCGGATCTACGATATTGTTTGGCAGTGTTACTGATTTATATAAAAAGGTAACAAGTGTGTCGAAGACCACGACGAAGGAGTGTAATACGCTGTTGCCAAACAACTTTGGATGTCATCGGAACTTGCGGTACTTCGGGTACTTGTGGTACATCTTTTCGGGTACTTCGGGAACATCGGGTACTTCAGGAACATGATCCCCACAATTTGATTGGCAATGCCAAACAACATCACAATGCTTACCAGGCGCTAGTATTTGTAATACGATCTTTGCCAAACAACATTTCTCGGCGGCACTGTAACTTTTTTAGTAAATAAAAAACCCCCGTATTTCTACGAGGGCCTTGCAGGATACACAAACGAAGAGAACTATTAAACCATATGAACCAAATCACTAAATATTTCTTGTTCTACTTGACCAATACCACCGAACATTTTTGCTTCGGTATTATCGTTTTTGGAATAAGAGTGTGTCGTGTATTTTGTTACACCACTAAATAAACCCCAAAGGTTGTCACCTTTACCTTGAATCTCACCATTTAAGTCGATGTAAAATCTACTTAAATTGTTTTTAGTTCTTGTAGATAATTCATCACTATCCAAACTAAATTCAGGTTTGATGCCAAACAATTTTCGAGTCACCTTCTCCTTCAACAAATCGTCAAAACGTGTCTCACTTAATTCGGTGATGAATTTGAAAGTTTGTTTCTCTTCCTCTAATACAATGTCCAATCTTCTACAGATGTCTTCCACTTTTAAAGACATAGACTTTGTGTGTCTTACTTTGTTTTGTAAACCACTCATCACTCTAAAAAATGTGTTCATACAACTGATAGTCGTATTGGAATGACCGAATGCTAATGATGTTGAACCATCAAAAGAATTCACACCTGTTAAGTAACCTTCGATTCGGTCGTTACCCAACTTTAAATCGTTTCCTTTTAATTGAACGTAGATACGTCCACCACCTTTGAACTCACCTCCACGATGAATTTCTAAACCTGTTCTACCCGATACTTGATGTAATAAGTCCATCAGTTCATGGTTTTGATAAGGAACATAACCATCAGAGTGCAGACCTACGATGTCGTTCGTATCGTCTCTAACGATTGCCTTTTTGTTTGGGACAATAATACCACTTGTGGTTTGAATGTTCTCTTGACGTACCGACCAATTCAGGTTGGTTTTGTCTAATAATGTTTTAACTTGTTCGTTCATATAAATTAATTTAGAGTGTAAAGGTAGGTCTTTTATATTACCCACCAAATATTATTTAATTTTTTTTTGTTAAAGTTTTGTGAAAGGATCTGTAATACGAGAATAGGATCTGTGCCGCAGCTCCTAATATTGATTGGCAATTGCCAAACAAATTGTCCACAGTGCTGCGTCCCAAGTCCTGTTGTCACGTTTTTTACATAAAAAGGTGACAAGTGTAATACGAATTCACCTGCAGCGATCCGAACATATTGGTTGGCAACTGCCAAACAAGTTGCACCAAGGATCTGAACCAAATAAATGTCCCGTTTATTATATAAAAAACAGGACAAGTGTGTCGAAGACCACGACGAAGGAGTGTAATACGAACTTGCCAAACAATAATTTTTTTTGTACGGAGAAAGGTATGGACATAAAAAAAGGGATTGTCTTACGACAACCCCCTCATCACTACTAACCACCAATTAAATATTCCTAAAATTAAGTCTTCCACCTTTGTTTCTACCAAAGTTGTAGATTTCCTCAATCATTTTAACGTATTCATCAACACTACCACAATAGTGAATATTGGTAGGTCTTACTTTTACTTTACGAACAAACTCAGGGAAAGAAAACTCCTTACATCTTGTTAAGATTTTAACAAGGGCTCTTACAAAAGATGAACGATTATAACCCTCAAACAAAGGTTTCAATTCCATAATGTTCATTGCCCAATCAACTGCCTTATCCATATTCTTTGTAACAAACTTTCCACTTTCAAAAGTTTCACGATTACCACCCGTTAAAGAATTGGTACAGAACATCATTGCCTCTGTTGGTTTTAATTCGGGGTATTGTTTCATAAAGTTATTTAACTTTATATAATGTGGATTTCCCTCAACAACGAACCCGTGAATATGGTCAACAATTGCCCAATTCTTTTGACGACTATTTAAGTTTCTAATTGTTTCAAAACCTGCCGTACTCTCCAAGATATAGGAAATAGAAACTCCCGTTTCCATTGCCGCAGATACTCTATGTTGACCATCAATGATTTCACCTTTCTTGTTGATTACAACATAACTACCACGTTCCCACCCACGAATTTTCATATTGTTCGCAATATTCTTAACGTGAGATTTGTTTATAATTCTATTATCATCTCTAAATTTGAAAATAGAATAATCTTTTGTTTGATAAACTTCGTTTACCTTTTTTCCATTACGTATCATTTTTATTTTTGTTCAGATTTTATCCTGTCCCCGAGGTTAATTAATAATGATAGAACAAAGGTCTATTTTATTTTTGATATAAACAAATATTATTTATCTTTTTTTTGTTAAAGTTTTGTTAAGTGTAATACGAAGATTTCATACCTGTCCGCAGGATGCTGATGTTGATTGGCAATTTTAATCCAGTTGAATTCCAGATCAGGACCAGCACCGATATTGATTGGCAAATGCCAAACAAGATTTCACGCATGCGCTGTGAAATCGGGGAATATGTAATACGAACTGCCAAACAACATTCGAGACGGGATCCAAACAACTCTTCTTGTAAATAAAAAACCCCCGTATTTCTACGAGGGTTCCACCTTATCCAACCTTATGTATTTCTACACAACTTCTTTTTCTAAGTGTTCTAATATGGACTGACCCATATTTTCACATTCATCGTGTCCGTAATACCCGTAACAACTTTCTACCAATTCTTTATGTTCGTGACCTAAATCACAAGTAGTTATTTCATAAACATTATAACCCCAAACGTCACCCGTAAGATATTGGTCGTATGTTAAAACTTCACCTTTAAGGTATTCTTCAACTTTAGTTTCATCAATACCTTCTTTCTTTATCTTATACTTTGATACAAAGATAAAACCAACTTGTCCACTATCCCAACGACAATCAAAAGAACTTGTGGATATAGTTATACCCGAGTGGTCGTAAAGATACAAAGGTAAGATAACGACTTCACCTTCGTTTTTAATGATACCTTCTTTTAATTCTTCCCAACTATCATAATCTTCCGTACGATAATCGGTCTTATCACCAAGTTCATACCTTTTGTGAAAACAAATCATTGTACCCAAGTTATCGTCTTCACGAGGACTATAAGGGTTTGTGTCTTGAACGACTTCTAATTCAAATTTTTTCATAATGTTTAGTTTAGGGTATAAAGGTAATTCTTTTATATCATATACACAAATATAATTCATAATATTTTGTTAAAGAAATTTCACAGATGCAGATCTTGTATTATTGTTTGGCATTTGCCAAACAAATTGTCGTGACACGGGTACAAGTGGTACTTCGGGAACATCGGGAACATCTTTGGGAACATCAGGAACATCGGGAACTTGAGGAACAGCGCTCAGGTAGATATTGTTTGGCAGTCTTGTTCACTAATTCTTCTTGTTCACGGAACGTGAACATCGGTAATACGTGAACATGCCAAACAAATTGTCTACGACGCTGCGTCCCAAACGGCATTGTGTGTAATACGAATATGCCAAACAACATCCGCGCATGCGCGTGGCACATAGTCTACAATATTTATCAATCATATGTAATACGTTTATCAGTCAAATAGGTGTCAAAATGATTGATAAATGACTTGTGTTTGAACGATAAGTTTCATTTTGACTTGTATTACGATGCCAAACAATATACTCCTGCGGCACTGTAACTTCACGGGTAGTACCTAAGGGGTTAAAATAAAAACCCCCCGTAACGTATTACGAGGGGAAACACAATATGAACTATAAACAGAAAAAACTTAATAGTTATAATCTACGAAATTATGAGGGGTATAATTTCTTCTAATAGGAGTACGAGTTCTATGTCCTTTTGGTTCGTATGACAAAGGTTTATCATTGTTATACGACTTCTCAATTCTACTATCAATAGTAGGAACTTCGTAGTCCATATCGGGTGGAGTACCACTCTTTATTTGCCAAACCATTTTATGGATACAATTTAATCCCTCCTCAACAAAAACAATACCATTCGTTGTAGTTACTTTGGTTTGAACCAAACCACTTTTCATATCGGTATCTATATAGATGGATACAATGTGGTCTACATTTACTAAGGTAGGTGTACCTCGGTGTGTCAATTTAATTAACATATATTTTAATTTTAATTTATTACTTCAAAAATATCTTGACCAATGATTAGTCCTAAGGTACGACCATTATCCCACTTAACATTAACAACTCCATAACCAACGTGGTAAACCAATCCCTCACGACCAACCAAAATTGGGTGTGGGTCATCCATTGGTTCAATTAGTCTAACTCGTTTACCCACTAATTCTTTTTCTAAATAATTGTCTATTAACATAACATTTTTTTAACAATTAATAATAAGATACTAATAAGACTGAACAAAGATACAAACCATTCTTTAATTGAAATTGTTTCATAAGGTTCATACATTACCGAACCATCTTTATACTTTGTCATAATTAAAATTTTTGAATTTTAGGGAAATACTTTTTAATCATAAGAAAAATAACATAGGTGTACGATATCATAAACATAACGACACACGACATCCAAAATACAAAGATACATTTTTGAATTCCCTCTAATTGGGTGTAGATTGTTTTAACTTGTTCTAACATAACATTTAAATTTATTTGATTAATTAATGAGACACAAAGATAAAGAAAAAACTTTTATAATTCCGAATAGATAAGAATTTATTTTTGTTAAAGTTTAGTTAAAGGATTTTATACCTGTCGTCCATATTCCATTATTGTTTGGCATGTATGACAATCTCCTTTGGTTCAGATCCTGCATCTGAACTTGTTTGGCATATCCGTATTTATCCGTAAATATCCGAAACCATATACGAACTTGCCAAACAACAATTTCACGGACGAGGTTTTTCCACCAAATTTAATTTGTTAAAACTTTGTTAAGGTTGCCAAACAACAATTTCCGGGAGACATATTCCAATGGTTGTTGTATGACAATTGCCAAACCACATTATGGATTACGGAGATGGATATGGTCAAAAAAAACCACCCCTTTCGGAGTGGTCGGTTAGTGGGGGTACTAACCTTAGATAATTATGTACTCTTGTTTGAGTATCTTAATTCTCTTAATGTGGTCTAAACTAATAACCTTGAAGTTTAAGGTATTCTCTAAACCATTTTGATACTTTGAGTAGTCAGTCTTTGTATCAATTAGGTATTGTCTAAACAATACTTGTTCAATACTATTCCCCTCAAAAATATACTTTGTTTCAAGGTAACTACTTTCGTGGTCTTGATAACGGAAGTAAAAGTTATCGGGGTTTTTCTTACTAACTACTAAGGACTTAGAAACTTGGGTAAACCAACTTTCTTTTTTATCCTCGTTCTCAATAGGGGTAATTCCCTCGTTATCATACTTACGACCTAATTGACCGAAGTAATCAAAACCCGTTTGGATATTTGATAACCTTTGTTCAACTAACACTTGGTCGTAGTAAGGGTTAGGGTTACTCTTACCACTTGTCTTAAAGTCAAGGTACTTGTTCATCTTAACTTTTTTTAATGTTGTCAATCCCACATTAGGGACAAAAATGTCTATACCTGATAGTACATTTTTTAGTTCAGTTTTGTTAATATTCATACTCATTGTTTGTGGACACAAAGTTAATGAATATACCAATACAAAGTTAGAATATACAAATAAAGTTATCCACATTTTTCTTGGTTCACCTTCGGGAACAATATTGATTGGCAGGGGTATAGGTAGGGGTGGGTATAGTAGTAGGGGGGGTCCCCCCTCCCGTATCCCCCCTTTATATAG
>JBAXQU010000087.1:0-13239 GCA_037131555.1 Bacteroidota bacterium | reverse complement strand
TAGCTTCCCTTCTTGTCCCTCTTTAGATATTAGTGCCGTTTTTTCACCTGCAAACGTATTGAATATAAAAAGTAAGATTTACCAATTTTACTTGTTGGTGAAAACACCAAGAAGGGCAAAACGTTAAAAAACTCCTAGCAGAGATGGTTGGAGTTTTTTTTATTTATCTGTGAAACTCTTTTTGGTTTGTGTACTCGGTGTTGAAAAAGAAAAAACTTATCTTTGTAAAAAATAAGAACCATGAGTGGAATAAAAATAAAACAATCGCTTTTAGAAATTGCAAATAGGGTAAACGCTTCAACCACGCTAGAAGATGTGTATGAACAACTGGCATTGCTAGCAGATATAGAAAAATCGGAAGAACAAGAAAAGCTTGGGCAGGTGTATACGCATAAAGAGGTTGTGAAAAAAGCGAAGAAATGGTTGAAGTAATTTGGACAAAATTATCAACTAATCAACTTGAAAGAGCTGTAAAATATATACAGAAAGAACAAGGGACATTTTATGCAGAATTGGTTTTAACTAAAATATTAGATTCGGTGGTTCGATTAGAACATCATCCAAAAATAGGACAGATTGAACCTCTCCTTAAACATAAGAAAAATGAATATCGCTATATAATTGTTTGGAGTTATAAAATCATTTATAGAGTTGGATTACAAAAGGTAGTTATCTCGAGAGTGTTTCATACATCTCAAAAACCATCAAAAATCTTTTCTACTATAAGAACTAAGAAGAAGCGTTGAAACACGGGTACATATTAAACGAGTAGGTAAATGGTACAAATAAAAAACCCTCCGAACAATAATGTTCGGAGGGTTTTTGTTTGTGTATACTTAACGATTACAAAGAGTGATGCGCTGACTAACTGCGCCTGATAGAAGTGGAAAGCCCGCATGCGTTGGCTTGTGGGATGGGCGGACTTGGAACGGATAGCAGGGCTGAAGTTTACGAAAAGGTAGAAAGGGAAACGCCCTAAATAGATGTGAGATTTGAGATATTAGATTTGAGATTTAGTTGTTGGTTGTTAGGAGTTTTAGGAAATACGAATGGTAATTGGACTTGGTTTAGGGCATGATTCAAAAGAAAGGCGAAGGTAAAACGCTCTAAAAAACGATATATTATTTACTAACGATTACAAACTCGGTGCGTCTGTTTTTTGCTCGTCCTGCTTCGGTGGTATTATCGGCAATGGGTTTGCTGGCTCCGAAACCTTTGAAAGCAATGAGTCGGTTTTCTTCGATGCCGCGGGCAAGCAATACATCGCGCACGGTGAAGGCACGGTCGGTGGATAGGGCGAGGTTGGCTTTTTCGTTACCTACGTTGTCGGTGTGGCCATGTATCTCTATTTTGAGTGTAGGGTGAGCTTTGAGGAAGGCCACAAACTCTTCGATAACAATGTTGGAACGCGGATCGAGCACTGCTGAGTTGGACGAATAATAAATATTGTTCAGCAAATAGGTTTGGCCTACTTTGATGATGTCGGCAGTGAGTTTTACTTTTACAGGTTTTGCATTTTGGATAGAGTCTTTGGCAATGAGTTGCGAGCTAAAAGCATAGTTGTCGCTTTTTACTTCTACTATTAAATCGTGTTTTTCCTTCATATCAACCACCACCGAATATTCGCCTGTGATGGTATCCACCATGGCTTTAGTAGATTTTTTTGTGGTGGCATCTTTTACCTCCACATCAAACTTTTTCGATTCGGCATTGCCCAAATCTTCTACCTTGCCACGAACAAATGCTACTTCGTCAGGGCGAGCTTCTTTGTACAATTCGAACGAATAAATATCGTATCCACCTACGGATTTGTTTTTCATCTGCGAATGCGAGTTGGAGGCAAAGTAGCCAAGATGGCCGTCAGTACTAACAAAAAAGCCAAGGTCATCAGAATTGGTATTGATAGGAACACCTAGGTTTTTGGGTTCTGTCCAAGCTCCTTTTTCGTTTTTACGCGACAAGAAAATATCGAAACCACCAACACCGGGAAGACCATTGGAAGAAAAATAAAGTGTCTGAAAATCGGAATGGATGAAAGGCGATTTTTCGTCACCATTGGTATTAATGGTTTTGCCAAGGTTCTCGGGTTTGCTCCATTGATTAGTAATATCGTTTCGAGTGGTAACGTAAAGGTCGACACCACCGTAACCACCTTTCCGGTCGGAAGCGAAATAAAGAGTTTTACCATCGGAAGCGAGGGTTGGTTGCGAATCCCAAAAGACAGGGTCGTTTATTCCTTCTACTTTTTGAGGTTTGGTCCACTCGCCATCTACCAAATCGGAATAATAAATATCGCAATTGGCCACAGCTCCTTTTTCATCTTTGCATGCTGTAAAATACAGGTGCTTATTGTCGATACTAATGGTGGCACCGCCCTCGTTTCCTCCTTCGTTGAACGGACTAGGCATTTGACTTCCTTTGGGAAATTTATGTGTGGAGGCATCGCGTTTGCTAAGACTAAAGACTTCTATTTCGTTGTCGTAGGTTTCGCCCACTATTCCATTTCGGCTCTTATAAGGCATTCTTCGGGTGAAGAGCATCATCTCATCATCAGGCGATATGATAGGGAGGTATTCGTCTCGTTCGGTAGAGATACCTTCAACAGGCTTTGGATCGAAAGGAACAGGATGAGCAAAAATTTCGTTATACACTTTTGCATACGAAATCATGTCTTTTGCTTGAGATAAAAATGCAGGATAATTCTTATTGAATTTGGTATCGTCATCCGATTTATAGTTTTGAAACCCTTTGAGGTATTTCATGCAGCTATCCCATTTTTCCTCTTCGTAATAAATAAACCCTAAGTAATAATAGGCATCGGAATGGTAGTTGGGACAAATTTGAATGACCTTTTTGAAATACTCTTCGGTAGGTTTGAAAGAGGCATTTAAATAAATAAGAGTTTTAATCTTTTCTTCAGCATAAGCAAAATTAGCATCCACATAATCGGGTTCTAAGTCAAGCGCTTTTTTTAGGAAGTCGAGACGCTCTTCTTTTTTATTCTTTTTATCAATGCCTTGTTGGTATAGCTTCAAAGCCTTAGCATTTTCAATCACCTGACAAGGTTTCTCGTCTTGCGAAAAAGCATTTATGGATAAAAAGGAAAGTAAGAAAACGATAATTTTATTATAATTCATAATTATTAAAACACAATTAAAAGTACATACTACAAAGCAGAATAGCCATTGATTAAAATATTACCCAATTAGTGAGCTAATTTTTTATCCGATTCAATCTTTGCTTTATTCATGATGTCATTGGCCTTGTTGTTGGCTTCATCCACAATTTTCTGAGCCTTTTTATCCACCTCTTGTTTTGCAGCAAGAGCGCCCGCTTTAGCACCCATTTTTGCAATAGGATTGCCAATGTTCTCAATGTTTTTATCAATAGCAGCATAACCTTCGGCTCGTGTTTTGTCCGACAATGCTTGAGCTTCGGCCTTCAACTTATCAGCCTGTGCTTGTGCATCGCGCATAATTTTATCCGACTCTTCTTTGGCTTTATCTTTTGCTAAATCAACTCCTTTGTTTACTACATCTTTCACTTGGTCTTTCACCGATTCACCACTATTCATATTTCCTAATTTTATGGTCGGCTTGGTGATAGTACCACCGAATGTAGCATTCACTTTAATCTTATCAGGCATCTTCACACTAGTTCCTGCCTTTTTGTTGGCTTGATCGAGAAGACTACCCGCAAGTGCGTTGGCTTGCGAACCAAGCTCAGCAGTGGGAATTTCTAAGTTCCAGTTGTAATCAATTGTTTGATCAAAACCTGTTGAACCTTTTACTTTACCAGTGATGTTGCCAGATTTAATTGGCATTTCGTGAACAAGCACTCTACCATCTTTGAACTCATAAGTTGCATTTACATTTTCAAAAGTCAACTTTTTATATTTAGGTTGTTTTAATGCATCGGCAAGTTTATTTAATGGTTCGAAGCCATCCACTTCAACACTCTTGGTTTCTAACTTACCACCACCAGCAAGTGTTTTTAAATCGGGCGACATGTGTTGATCGAGGGCAGTAGCAAAATTCATGGTGGTTCCGAATTTACCTTTGGCATACTTACCAATAGGAGCCAACTTTTGAGCTGTTGCAAAAGTGGTAAAGGTTTTAGGGATATCGAAGTTTGCAATATCAACATCAAAATCAACGGTAGGTTTTTTGATGTTCTGTGTGTTATAAACACCTGAAAGCATCATGGTGCCTTCCAATTGTTTCATCTCCATTCGAAGTTTATCTAAACTTAACTTGCTATCCTTTACTCCTACTCCACCCGAAATATTAGTGATGTCCAGATTGTCGTATTTAAGTTTGTTGATGGTTGCATTTAATTTTACATCTAAGTTAGAAGGCACTTCAACCACCGACATTTTGGTGGTATCTGTTTTAGCCGGTGCTGCAGGCTGACTAGGTTCGGAAGAAGTAAACTCGTTCAAATCAATTAAGGATGATTTTAAGTTGAAGTTTCCTTTAAGGAGTTCGTTCTTCAAAGCATATTGTAGGAAGTTATCAATACGACCATCTAATTGAAAATCGCTACGACCCACCTTTGCAGACAATTGAGTTAATTCAACAAATTTAGAAGAAAAGGCCAAAGCTAGTTTTGTGATTTGTGTCGGGTAATTCAATGTGGCTGATTTATAATCCATGTTTTCGATGCTTAGATTTCCTTGTGCATCAAACTTTTCATATTCCTTCTTATCGATAGAACTCATTCGGCCTTTCATTTTAATGTCAGCATTAACAGTACCTGTGAGGTTATCGCCTTTTTCCATTGGCACCACATCTTTAACAGAAGCAAGGTTTATTTTTGCTTTTATCTGCGCAGCAATATTGGCATCTGAAACAGGTGTAGAAACGTGCATAGTCGCATCGACAGGATTGCCAGCCATCTCCACATGAAATTTATTTAAATCAATTACTGTCGCATCAGTCAATCCTGTTTTATTATCAACCGCTAAGTCTACTTGAATATTATTAACGGATTTAGGCAACGAAGGATACTGAAACATGGCGTTAGCAATCAACAACTTTACACCGAAGGCAGGGAGTTTCTTATCGTTGTAAATTCCTTTTGCAAAACCATTCAATGCTAAGGTTCCTGATGTCTTTACGTCTTTGAAATCTTTGGTATATACTCCAGGAATAAGCGAAAGAATGTTTTTAAACTCTGTTTGATTTGCTTTGAATTTCAAATCCATGTCCATGTCTTTTTTCGGCATAGCAAAGTATCCATCCAAGCCAAGTGTAAGTTCGTTGAAAGAGAATTCGTTTTCTTTAAACGTAAATTTAAAATTAGGCATGTCGGCATCCAAATCAACTTTCAAGCGTGTGTTTACCTTGTTCATGTATGTAATACCACCATAACTCAAGCTAAATTTCTCAATCTCGGTTAATGTTTTAAGTAAGAAATTATCAGAAGTAAAATCGCCACTCAAGGTAAAGTTAAGAGTAGCTAATTCTGTTTTCATGGCCATTGAAGCATCGTTGTAAACAACATAGCCATTTTTTATTTCGAACTTCTTTAAAGTCATTTTAAACTTCGAAGGCTCCTTTGGCGCTTCAGGTTTAGCTGGGTCGGTAGAAGGTTTGGTGATGTCCCAATTCGATTTTCCGTTCTTTAATACCAAAGCATGAATACGAGGTTGATTGATAGAGATCGTATTAATTTTATAATTATCTCCTTTAATAACACTCATCAAGTTTAAACCTACCGATAGATTTTTTGCACTTAATAAGGTATCACCATCAAAATCGCCAATGTTGGCAACCGAAATATCGTTTACCGAAAGTTTGAAATCGGGAAACGAACTTATTAATGTCAAATCGAATTCACCAAAATTCACTTTGGCATTCAAACTATTGTTGGCTTCGTCTTTAGCAAATTGAATAATTTGTTTCTTGAACACAAAAGGAGCAAGTATGATGAGAATAATGAGTACTAAAAAAGTAATACCTGTCCATTTAAGGATTCTACGAATTAAACTTTTTTTCTTTTTAGGTTCCTTTGTCATTGGTTTGTTTTATTAATATTAAATTTTTGAATTTCTATTTTTAAAAAGATGGTCGACAATTACAAGTGCTGCCATAGCTTCTACAATAGGCACTGCACGAGGTAATACGCATGCATCGTGACGCCCCTTGCCTTTCATCTCTGTGGCTTCACCTTTCGAATTAATTGTTTCTTGGTTTTGCATGATAGTAGCTACTGGTTTAAAAGCAACTCGGAAATAAATATCTTCTCCATTACTTATTCCTCCTTGAATACCGCCACTATGATTGGTTTTTGTGAGTGGTGGATTTTGATTTCCATCCTGATTGTGTTTAGGAATGAACAAATCATTGTGAGCGCTTCCTGTCATCTTGGCACCATCAAATCCACTTCCATATTCAAAACCCTTCACAGCATTGATGCTCAACATGGCTTTTCCTAAATCCGAATGAAGCTTGTCAAAGACAGGCTCACCAAGACCAACGGGTGTACCATTGATAACACAACTAATCACCCCACCTATGGTATCGCCAGCTTTTCTAACTTGTTCAATGCTCTTTATCATTTCTGCGGCCACCAAATCATCAGGGCACCGAACATCGTTTGATTCGATTTTAGAAAAGTCTAACTGATGATAATCCTTTGATAAAGAAATATCACCAACCTGAGAGGTGTATGCATAGATGCTTACTCCGTATTTCTTTAATATTAATTTTGCAATTGCTCCTGCTACTACCCTTGAAGCAGTTTCACGTGCGGAAGAACGACCTCCTCCACGATTGTCTCGTATACCATACTTTGCATCATAAGTATAATCGGCATGAGAAGGACGATAAACATCATTGATGTGGTTATAATCTTCGGGATGCTGATTTTCGTTTTTGATGATAAAACCAATTGGGGTTCCTAGGGTGTGTCCATTCACGATACCAGAAAGAAATTCCACTCTATCGCTTTCGCTGCGCTGTGTAACAATATTAGATTGACCAGGTTTTCTTCTATTAAGGTCGTGTTGAATAAATTCAAAATCGATTGACAAACCAGCAGGACAACCATCGATGATGCCACCAATAGCAGAGCCATGTGATTCGCCAAAAGTGGTCAATCTAAAAAGTGTTCCAAAGGTATTTCCTGACATTTATGAATTATCTAATTGAGTAATTAAAATCGAATAAAAACCCATTCCTTTTCCTAGGGGTTTTTTCAGTTGACGAAATTAAGGATAATAAACAAGTAAATAATTATTCGTTGATAAATATTGAAGAGTTTTAATTGTTTTTAATTAAAAGAGGCAACAAACAACCAATAGAACGATGAAAAGGAAATAGGTGAGCGGTTGTTCTAATCGCTTTGAGTGTTGGAAAGAAGATGCTGATAGAAAATGAAATTGAAGGCAACGTTTTTATACATATTTTCCTTATTCAAATTATGACAAATTTCATGTTTTTAGTCCTTCCTTCAAAGTAAAAACAATTAAAAATAAGTGGTACTTTCGCAGTGAAATTAAAAACTATGTATTTCGAATTAATCTTTAATAGTATTGCTGTTGATGACTTAAGTTCACAAGACATTCTCAAAATACTTATTCAGTCGCGGGAGTTTAGTTCGAAACATAGTATAAGTGGATGCTTACTCTATCATAATAAAGAATTCCTACAAATACTTGAAGGAGATGAAAAAGTTATTCTCGATTTTTTTGAATTGCTATGCAAAGACAAACGACATTCGCATGTTACACTTATTCATCAAGAGAGAGTGGAAAAGAAAATTTTTCCAAATTGGAGTATGGCATTTAAAGAATTGTCGGATGAAGACATGACCAAATTACATAACTATATCAATCTACATGAATTTAATAATTTAATGAGCACAATAGAAAAACCAACAACAGCAAAACAGTTATTTGCGTTCATTAGCCAGAGTATACTTAAAGATTAAGGGTGATGATAATTTATGAAATTGGATTTTGATTGCACTTAGATTAATAAAATACGAATGAAAGTCATACAAGATTGAAGAAGCATTGAATAATGACAATAAAAGTCTAAATCAAAATAAAACAAAACAAGAATCTTTTTCATAAACATACTCATCATGGAAGACATTAAAACTATACGCGTAAACAAATATTTATCGGAAGTAGGGTATTGCTCTCGTAGGGTGGCTGATACGTTAATAAGTGAGGGAAAAGTAACGGTGAACGGACTACCTGCTGCAATAGGTTTGAGAATAACCATGAATGACGAAGTAAAGGTGGATGGTGTAACAATAAGCGACTCCGCTGAAAGGCACGTTTACATTGCCTTTAACAAACCCGTTGGTATTGTTTGCACGACCGATACAGAGCTTGAAAAAGACAACATCATTGATTATATCAAATTCCCAAGACGTATTTTTCCAATCGGGAGACTTGATAAAGATAGCGAAGGACTCATTATATTAACGAGTGATGGCGACATAGTGAATAAAATTTTGCGTTCGAAAAACAATCACGAGAAAGAATACTTGGTGACGGTGAACAAGCCTATAAAACGCGGTTTTATTGAAGGCATGAGTAACGGAGTCCTTGTATTAGGTACCATGACAAATAAGTGTAAAGTAGAACAAAAGGGGAAATGTTCGTTCAAAATTGTACTTACACAAGGGCTGAATAGGCAAATCAGAAGGATGTGTCAACGTTTTGGGTACAAAGTAACGAAACTGAAACGAATCAGAATCATGAATATTCACCTTGATATACCAACTGGCCAATGGAAGTATTTGACCGAACTTGAATTGAAAGAAATTTTTCATTTGGTTTCGAATTCTTCGAAGACACATGAAGCTTAAGTTTTAAGTTTATATGTAAATCAAGAAGGAAATGCAAATCGATACAATTTGAAGATTAGCCTCGTTTTCTAAGTTTGCCTTTAAACCAAATGTACCTTTGTATATCAAAAGGAATATAAGCACAAAAAACTAATACGATTTGTAAAACAACTACCCATTGACAACTATTCAATTATGTGTAATACACTACCATTATCATTAGTTAGAATCAATTCAAACTATGTTTACAAGTATAAATTAAAATAATCGTGTCATTAAAAAAGTAATTATGGACAGAAGAAAATTCTTAAAAACATCAGGAGCCCTTTGTGGACTTGGGGTTGTGGGCTCAACACTATTAGTTGAAAGTTGCAAGAAAAGCAATTCAACCTCCACCACCCCACAGGGACCAACAGTAAATTTCACTATCGATTTATCACAGCCTGCCAATAATTCGCTGAATACTGCTGGAGGAGCTATTTCATCTAATGGCGTGGTAGTAGCTAATGATGCCGGAAACTATATCGCTGTGGCTCAGAGTTGCACTCACTCAGGATGTAGTGTATATTTCAACCCGAGCGGTCATAGTTTTGTATGTCCATGTCATGGTGGTACGTTCGACAATAGTGGAAATGTAACAGGAGGACCACCTCCTGCTCCATTAAAAAAATATACGGTAACGAGAAGCGGAAACATTCTTACGATTGCTGGATAAAGCGAAAAAAGCACTTTCTTTTATAGGTTGACAATGTTTACATAGTAATAGCGTCAAATCCATTTATACATGAAGATAGCCATAACAAATAGTTGTGGCTATTTTTTTGTCTTTTAATCAGATGACTAATCTCAGTTTAAGTTTATTAATCCATCTTTGTGGGAAGTAAATTTTTTCTACTTTTACGCTTCGTTCCGTATCACAATAATTAACTTAATATATTAAAAAATGAAAATGAATAAATTTTACATCGCGTCATTGCTTTTATCAGCAAGCATTCTGTCGTGTACTAATGGTGAAAAGAAAACAGAACAAACCGCACAAAAGAAAGATTCTGTAGTGGCTACCCCAACAGAAATTATGGCCGACCGATTTGCTGATATCCAAGTGCTACGCTATGACGTGCCTGGATTTGCCGACTTAAGTGCTAAACAAAAAGAGCTTGCTTATTACTTATATGAAGCGGGACTTTGTGGACGAGACATGGCTTGGGATCAAAAATACAAGTACAACCTTTGTATCAGAAAAACCATTGAAACCATACTTACAACGTATACAGGAGATAAGAACACGGAAGACTATAAAAAGTTTATAGAATATTGTCAACGCGTTTTCTTTGCGAACGGAATTCACCATCATTACAGCAATGCCAAGATGTTGCCCGATTTCAATTTCGAGTATTTCAAAGAATTAATCAGCAAATCGGATAATGCGAAACTACCATTAGAAGGAATGAAAGTGGAAGAGTTTACAAAAATGCTAGAACCAATTATCTTCGACCCAAAGGTGGCACCGAAAGCTGTTGATTTGAGCGCCAATGTAGATATTGTGAAATCTTCAGCTGGAAATTTCTACGAAGGTGTTACTCAAAAACAAGCGGAAACCTATTATGCTGGCTTGATTAAGAAAAATGTGAAAGAACAACCGATGTGGGGTTTGAATTCGAAGCTGATGATGGAGAACGGTAAGATGGTGGAGAAAGTTTGGAAGAGCGGAGGAATGTACGGTGCTGCTATCGATAAAATAATTTACTGGCTCGAAAAAGCAAGTACGGTAGCGGAGAATGATGTTCAGAAAACCACATTGATGGCCTTGATTAAATTCTACAAAAGTGGAGATTTGAAAGACTTTGACGACTACTCTGTGAGTTGGGTTACGGATACAGCTTCGAGAGTAGATGTAGTAAATGGATTCATCGAAGTGTATCATGATGCGATGCAGAAAAAAGGTGGATACGAATCTGTAGTATCGATGAAAGATATGGAAGCTACCAAACGCATTGCTGCTATTGCTAAGGAAGCTCAGTGGTTCGAGGATCATTCTCCTATTGCAGATGCGCACAAAAAGAAAACAGTGAAAGGAATTTCCGCAAAAGTAATCACCGTGATTGGAGAAGCTGGCGACAATGCCCCTTCGACACCAATAGGCATCAACCTTCCGAACTCAGAATGGATAAGAGAATCGAATGGTTCTAAATCAGTATCGTTGAGCAACATTGTTTACTCATATAATTTTGCACGTGCTAAAAGCCCTACCATTGGTGAGTTTGGAGCAAGCCAAGAAGTAAAAGATCGTGTTTCAAAATATGGACCATTGAGTGGAGATTTGGAAACAGACATGCACGAAGTAATAGGACATGCCTCAGGACAAATAAACAAAGGCATTGCAACTCCTGATATGACACTTAAAAACTATGCAGGTACTTTGGAAGAGGCACGTGCTGACCTAGTGGGACTTTACTACATCATGGATCAAAAGCTGATTGACATTGGCGTTAGTCCTTCTATTGAAGTAGGTAAAGCCCAATACGATTACTACATCATGAATGGCTTGATGACTCAGTTGTTCCGTATTAAATCAGGCGATAATTTGGAAGAAGCCCACATGCGTAATCGTCAAATGAACGCTGCTTGGGTGTTTGAGAAAGGAAAGAAAGACAACGTGATAGAACACGTGAGCAAAGATGGAAAAACTTACTTCAAGATTAACGATTATAACAAACTTCGCGATTTGTTTGGCCAATTGTTGAAGGAGATTCAACGTGTGAAATCGGAAGGAGATTTCAATGCTGGGAAAAACTTAGTAGAAAACTACGGAGTGAAAGTGGATCAAGCATTATTGAAAGAAGTTCATGCGCGCATGGAGAAACTAAATGTAGCGCCTTACATGGGTTTCATACAACCTAAGCTAGTACCTGTAATGGAAGGTGATAAAATAGTGGATGTTAAAATTGAAAACAATGAAACCTTTATTGAACAAATGCTTCGTTATGGCAAAGATTACGGATACTTGCCTATAAAAAACTAAATGATTAATTAGTTCACGATTCATACTTTGAAATTAGAAAAGCCTCACCTTGGTTGCTCAAACAGTGCCAATGGTGAGGTTTTTAATTAGCGATGAACACACAAGGTGATTCACAATCGACAACAAAACTTATGGAACAACTAAGCAAGAATGTGCCACACAAGGAAGAGAAATCTTTCTTGGCTGGTCCTCAAACACGAAGTCGCGATTTTATTTTCATACTTAAAGTTCTCATAGAGTTCATAAAGGGTTTTCGGGCATTGCACTTCGTTGGCCCATGTGTTACGGTGTTTGGATCAGCACGCATCAAGGAAGGACATCCGAGCTACGAACTTGCTCGTAAGATGGGTAGCGGTATTGCAAACCTAGGCTTCACGGTGCTTACTGGAGGTGGGCCTGGAATAATGGAAGCCGCTAATAGAGGGGCGAAAGAAGTGGGTGGAAAATCGGTGGGTTGCAACATTGTTTTGCCTCATGAACAAAGGCAGAATGACTATTTGGATAAATGGGTGAACATTCGCTACTTCTTCGTAAGGAAAGTATTATTGTGTAAATATTCGTACGCTTTTGTAGTGATGCCGGGTGGTTTCGGCACCTTGGATGAATTTTTCGAAGCGCTAACCTTGATTCAAACCAACTTTATCAAGCGTTTTCCGGTGGTGTTGATGGATAAAAGTTATCATGCAAGTCTTCATCAACATTTCGAGCAGATGATTGCTGCAGGGACCATACATGAAGATGAAATGAATCTCTTACTTTATACCGACTCAATAGATGAGGCCATTGAACATATCGAAAAGAATGCTGTAGAACATTTTAATTTGCGCCAACAAGAAAAAATTAAAGCAAGCACACTACTTGGTGAAAGCCACTAAAAACCTAGCGTTTGAACTTAAAAGAAAGAATAGAAATATTATTCTTCTCATCAGCAACTTCGATGCGAAAGCTGTGTTCGCCTGATTTAACAGCATCATCAAAGGTATAATACAAAAGATTTTTTTTCGGTTCGTACTCGCAAAGCACCCATTTACCATCGATGGTGGCACGATAAGTTTTGATACCAGAAAGATTGTCGGTGGCTGAAATTCCAATGATTCGAGCCTTTGCGAAGTTAGCAACTGCCTGTCCATTACTTTTACTTGCCAATGCTAAATGCGGAGGAGTGGCATCAATGCCAATCGTGAAATTGCCGAAATGCTTTGTTTTGGTAATAACATAATGGTCGGCATAGCTACCGCCTTCATACTCCACCTTTCCTTTACTAGAAATAGAAATGATGCAAACTTTCGATTGAAGCGAATCGGGAAGTTTGACGGCTTTCAACTGAAGGTTATATTCATTCTGCAAGGCAGCGGTGGAGGTGTGAATATGATGTAATGCTGCGTAAGGAGCTTTTAAATCAAGTGTTTTAC
>JBAXQU010000086.1:0-13456 GCA_037131555.1 Bacteroidota bacterium | reverse complement strand
TTCATAATGTTGATGTATTGGTAAAAGGCGAATACATGGTTGAGTTTTTGTAAACAAAAAACGATGTAATAAATAAGCCCCTTGCAGAAATGTGAGGGGCTTGTTTTTATGTGTATACTTAAAAGGTTACGAAGCGTGATGCGCTGAATAACTGCACACGATTGAAGTGGAAATCCTTTTTCTTTGTCCTTTTCGGGCAAAGAAAAAGATTGAAACGAAAAGCGGGACGAAAGAAACCGAAGCGTGACGAACTGCCTGCCACAATTTAGTTGTTAGTTGTTGGTTGTTTGAACAATTGAATAATTGAATAATTGAACGATTGCCTACTGCAAAATTGCGAAATTGAACAATTACCATTCGGCAAAATGGAAGAATGGCCTTTACGGTAGCTACTAAAATTTACGTTTAAACTTTCGTGAACCTCTATCTTGGCGCGATTCGCGACCACCTCCGCCTTGATGCTTTTTGTTCAATTGATTTGGATTGGGAGGACGAGGCACCAACACATGGATTGGTTTCAACACCGAAGGGTCTTTTAATTTCAATTCGTTATTCGAAAGTTCTTCTAACTGGTCGATAATTACATTGTCGCTCACGGTATCTCTGTTCCAAAACAGGTAGCTTCGTTTCATCAAATTACCAACAATTTCGGCAAGAAAATATTTTTCTTCCCCTTCGGGATATTCAGTAGCTTTTTGTATCAAATCTTCGGTAATGCGGCCATAGTGCTTGTATCGTATGCGTTTGGTGCCGGGTATTTTTATCCGTTCGGGTTTGGTTTTAAAAGTAGCGGCAGTAGGCAATGGGTAAGGCGAATCAACATCTAATTTGAACTTTGAAATGATGAATAAATGATCCCATAATTTATGTTTGAAATCAATAATATCGCGCAAATGCGGATTCAATTGACCCATAACATCAATAATGGAATGTGCTATTTTATTTCGTTCGTTGCGATCGTTTACAGTCATTGCATAATCAATCATTTTCTGAATGTTTCTACCGTATTCGGGTATCACCAAATGATCGAGGCTGGTATTGTACTCCATGTTTTCCATCTTAAAATTTTGCCTGCGAAGGTAAGTATTTTTTTTAGTTTGAGATGATATTTAGTGATTAGGTTGATTTAGGTAATCGAGGCGCATACTAATAACTATTTCTTGCGGGTGAACAAATTCTTAATCGGATGGATATAGGCATCGATATCGAACAATACACTATCGGAAGTAGCTTTTATAGTAAGGAAAATTCCCATCGGAAGAAGTATGGCAGTTGCCATCCACATACCTTGGTATGCAGGCATAGCTCCTTCTTTCACCAACTTTTCGCCTGTGATGGAAAGGATATGAAAAGTGATGAAAAACAAAACCGACACCACCACAGGCATTCCCAATCCGCCTTTGCGAATGATTGCGCCCAACGGAGCACCAATAAAAAACAATACCAAACAAGCCACCGACAAGGTAAACTTTCGGTGCCACTCGGCTTCGAACCTCCGTATGGCCATATCGTTCGAATTATAATCGCTAGCAATAGAATCGGAATAAGCTTTGGCACTTCGTGCAATGTTGGCAGCACCTTCGATGATGCTCAACTGTTGCTCTTTGCTCAATTGCGACATCAAGCGAATCTGCTCGGGCTTCGTTTTTATCGAATCCATTTTATTCATCTTATCCGCTACGTGGCTGTAATAGCTATTTTTCAATTGTTTCGAAAAATCACCAATTCGTGTTGCATTTACACGATTGGTTGAATCGATATAATAGGTTAGTTGCGAAAGATTGAGCATTTGTTGATTGCCTTTAAATAAATCTTCGCTTGTTCGCGACATTTGAAACTCCGACAAATCGAATCGGATGATTCGTTGTTCGAATTTATCTCGCATCATTGGATGTGTGTGAGCGGCTTTCTCGTTTTCCAAAATATCCTTATAACTCATGCCATTGTTCAAGGTAAGCACCAAAAATAATTTATCAGGAGTTTCCTCCATAGTACCTGTTTTGGCGGTCAATACAATGTTGTTGCCTTGCATCGAACGGTGGTCGTAAATCAATACATCATTCAATGTATGACCATCTTTACCTTTCTTCCCCACACGAATACTAAACCCATCGATGCTATGATTAAACACTCCATCCTTAAACAACAATGCTGGTTTTGACGAACGGATATCGTAAAGCAACGAGCCTACTTTTAGGTTGGTATAGGGCAATACATTGTTCGAAAAATAAAAAGCACCGATAGATAAACCTATAACTACAATTAATAATGGAAACATTATTTTTTGCAACGACATACCCGCACTCTTCATGGCGGTTAACTCAAAATGCTCACCAAGATTACCGAAGGTCATTAACGAAGAAAGTAGCACTGCTAATGGCAACGCCATAGGGATGGTAGTAAACGAAAAATAAAAAAACAACTGAGCGAGCAAACTAGCGGCAAGCCCTTTGCCGACAAAGTCGTCAATGTATTTAAATATAAACATCATAAAAAACACAAACATGGCAATGAAAAAGGTCATGATAAATGGCCCGATGTAAGATTTTAATATGAATTTATGAATGGTTTTCATGTGCGCAAAGATAGACAAGAAATTATGAATTAATAATTCCAAACATCAGGCCAACTAAAAAAGAAAAGAAATGTTGTTATAAAATATTATTTTATCGACCATATGATATTTATCACTATATTTGACATCGTAATTACAAGTCATTCACAGTTTTAAAATCAATAGATGAAAATACGATTACTAATATTTTCAATTCTAGCTTTCACAGTTATTTTGAAGAAGGATTGCTACTCGCAAAACACAAGCGCCAAAGAACTTGTGCTTGGCATACCTACTATTAATTCGAAAAACTTTGTTGAAATACAATCAGCACTTACATCTATTGATGGTTTAGTACTCCTTGCTTATTGCGACCATTTAAAACTCTTTCTCATAGCTTTTGATGATCAGAAAATTAAATCAGGAGAAATAATCGCAAAACAAATTGAAAATAATTTTCCGAATACAAAAACAGAAATAAAAATAGGTGCACCTATCTCTCGATTGATAAAAGATTGTACGGCTTACCCAACAAAGACATTAGAAACAAAAAACGAACGCGAACAATAGCTCAACACTTGCTCAAAAAAACATGAAACGGTTAACACAACATCTCTTCTCACTCTTGGCTATCATAGCTTTGCTTGCGATGTCTATTGAAGTGGGATATTCGCAAGGTGCCGCATGTTTGTCGGCCACTTCATTAACCGTGAATGGAGCTTGTTCAGGCAATGTAAACATAAACGATGTTACGATAAATGACCCCACCGCTACCACCTGCACTTCTCCCACACTCGATGGTTGGTTTACATTTGCTGCCATTGCAACTTCCACAACCGTTACTTTTACCAATAGCTCAACTCGCGACCCTGAAATATTTGTTTATTCAGGAGCATGTGGTGTGAGTGGAGCTGGGTTGACCTATATCAATTGTGTGAATGCCACCACCGGTAGTGGAAATGAGACAATCACATTTGCAACTACCATTGGGTCTACCTATTTTGTCCGAATTGGAAGAGTGACTGGCACCTCTGGTGCTTTGAACGGAAATACGTGCATCTCTTCTCCCACAGCTCCAAATTGTGCCACTATTTCTACGCCTGCTAATGCAGCAACAGGAGTTTGTTATTCATCAACTACACTGAACTGGACTGCACCAGCAACAGGAACAGCTCCTACTGGCTACAAACTTTATTTCGGAACAGATGCTGCTGCCACCAACCTAGTGAATGGTACTAATATTGGCAATGTGTTGACTTATAACCCAGGAATATTATTAGGAAACACCACTTACTATTGGAAAATTGTACCTACCAACGCCATAGGCGATGCATCAGGCTGCTCTATCTGGTCTTTCACAACAGGAAGTAATGTCCCTGCTTGTGCCACCACAACTACACCTGCAAATGCTGCAACAGGAATTTGCTTTTCTACCGTTACGCTCAATTGGACGGCTCCATCAGGTTGTGCCACAGCGACAGGCTATAAATTGTATTTCGGAACAGATGCTGCAGCCACCAATATTACCAATGGAACAAACATTGGAAATGTGCTAACCTACAATCCAGGTACATTACTTGCTAGTACAACCTATTATTGGAAAATTGTAGCTACCAATGCAAATGGTGATGCTGTTGGTTGTACCATTAAATCTTTTACCACGAGTGCATCCTGCCCTTTTAATCAACAAAATGGCAGCTTTACAACTTGTGGAGGAACTTATTATGATGCAGGTGGTTCAGCAGGTAACTATGCGAACAGCGAAAATTCTACTATCACCTTTTGCCCTTCCGTGGTTGGGCAAAAAGTGCAGGTTACTTTCAGCGCTTTTACAACCGAAAGCGGTTTAGATTTACTCTATATTTACAATGGACCTTCCACTGGTTCTCCTTTAATTGCTACTCTTTCTGGAAGTACACTTCCCGCTTGTGCATACACCTCATCTGATGCAAGTGGTTGTTTAACATTTCGGTTCGTTTCTGATGGAAGTATTACTTATTCGGGGTGGACAGCTTTATTATCCTGCGTTTCAGGACCGCCATTACCTTCGTGCGCTGTAATTACCACTCCCGCTAATGCTGCTATTAATCTCTGCAACTTTAGTACCAACTTAAATTGGACTGCACCGAGTGGATGTGGTATTCCTTCGGGTTACCTCCTTTATTTTGGAACAAATGCCGCTGCAACCAACATTGTCAACGGAACTAACATTGGTAATGTGCTTACTTATAATCCTGGAGTATTGGCTATAAGTACCACTTATTATTGGAAAATAGTCCCAACCAATTCTACTGGAAATGCTGTAGGATGTAGTATTTACTCTTTTACAACAGGAGCTGCATGTCCGTACACACAGCAAAATGGCAGCTTTACTTCATGTGGTGGGACGTATTATAGTTCGAATGGCTCAACTGGGTCATATGCAAACAATGAGAATAGCACCATCACTTTTTGCCCTTCCATTGTTGGGCAGAAAGTGCAAGTTACGTTTAGTGCTTTTACAACCGAAAACAGTTTAGATTTACTCTATATTTACAATGGACCTACCACTGGTTCTCCTTTAATTGCTAATCTTTCTGGAAGTACACTCCCAGCCTGTGCATACACCTCATCTGATGCTGGTGGTTGTTTAACATTTCGGTTCGTTTCTGACGGAAGTATTACCTATTCAGGATGGACTGCTTCCTTATCTTGCGTTACAGCGCCTCCCTTACCTTCGTGCGCTGCCATTACAACACCAACTAACGCGGCTACTTATCAATGTAACCTCAGTACCACTTTGAATTGGACTGCACCATCCGGCTGTGGTATTCCCTCAGGTTACCTACTTTATTTTGGAACAGATGCCGCTGCAACCAACATTGTTAACGGAACTAACATTGGTAATGTGCTTACCTATAATCCTGGAGTATTAGCAATAAGTACCACTTATTATTGGAAAATAGTTCCAACCAATTCCGCTGGAAATGCAGCAGGATGTAGTATTTACTCTTTTACAACAGGAGCTGCATGTCCGTACACTCAACAAAATGGCAGCTTTACTTCATGTGGTGGTGCTTATCAAGATTCAGGTGGGGCTGGAAATTACGCTAGTAGTGAAAACAATACCATTACATTTTGCCCATCTGTTGCAGGTCAATATGTAAGCGTTACATTTAGTTCGTTTGTGCTCGAAAGTGGATTTGATAACCTCACTGTATACAATGGTTCAAGTGTAGCATCTCCTTTACTTTATACATTAACTGGCAGCACCATTCCTTGCCAAATTACCTCCTCTGCTGTTGGGGGATGTCTTACTTTTCATTTTAGTTCTGATGGTTCCGTTGTTTATGCTGGTTGGGATGCTACCCTTTCTTGTGTTGTATCTCCTGCAGGGCCTTTGGCAGGTAGTATTTGTGCGAATGCCCCTGCTATTTCACTTCCCTATACAGCCACTGCACAAACCACGGCTTGCTATGGTAACGACTATTCCAATTCAAGTACAGGTTCGTGCGGCACGTTATATGAATCAGGAGAAGATCGCATTTATTCCTATACTGCTTCAGGTCCCGAATGTATTTCCATTACTATTGCGAATGCTAACACTAGTTACATTGGGTTTCAAGTTTACAGTGGATGTCCTGGCGCTGCAGGAACAACCTGTATCGGCAATTCAGGAGGAGCCACGGCTGGTAGTTTGTCTGGTTCAGTTGTATTGCCGGCAGCCGGCACCTATTACCTAGTTGTCGATACTTATGCATCTCCCTCAAGTGCAAATTATGACATTTCAGTATCAAGTTACGGTTCCTCAGTTGTCAATGATTTACCTTGTAACGCAACATTAATGACGCTTGGAGCTTCCGAATCGGGAGACAATTCGTGTGCAGGATCTACTGGCGAACCGGCTGCCCCTGCATGTTGGACTACAGGCAATAGAAACACTGTTTGGTACAAGGTTGCTGCCCCTGCATCAGGAAGTTTAAGAATTAAAACATATCTAGGAACACTCACCAACACACAAATAGCCGTTTACTCAGGAGCTTGTGGTGCGGGAATGACAGTGATTGCTACTGCTTGTAATGACGATGCATCAACTTGCGCTGGCCTTACGAATTTTAACTCTGAACTATATTTGACTGGGCTTACATCCGGAACAACCTATTACATCGCAGTTGACGGAAGCGCGAGTTTAATTGGTACTTTTTCAATTCTAGCTATTGATGGAAACACCACTTTTCCTCCTATTATGGGTATGGACTGCATGGTTCCTAATTTGGTTTGTGCTCAAGGATTCTCTGTTTCAAATCCTGGTTATGCTGGTTTTGGGAACACCTGTGATCTACCTTATCCTGCTCCCTCGGGCAGCTGCTTATTTTCTGCTGAACGGAATATCGTCTGGTATACTATTCCAATTAATGCAGCCGGAAACCTACAATTCGACATTGTGCCGAATGATTTCCTTCCTTCTACCATGACATATACTGACTATGATTTTGGGATCTGGAAAATTGCCGGTGCTGGTGCTGTTACTTGTTCACAAATAGCTTCTGGCTCAGCTCTCCCATTAAGATGCAATTATAGTTACTTGGGTCTAACGGGTTGTTTTGGATCTGTTGTAAACACAGCCAATACTGCCATTTTGAGTATTTCTGCATGCCCTCAGTGTTACCCACCAGGAACCTACATTGCAAACCCGTTCTTTAATGGAGCATATGAAACTCAAATTCCTGTCGCTTCAGGAGACATTTATTTACTAGGAGTTAGTAATTATACAAGTAGTACTTCTGGCTTTAGCATCGATTTTGGTACAAGCCCAATTGGCTATGCTGGCACTTCTGCAACTTCAATCATCTGGACAGGAGGAACAGACACCGACCCATCGAAGCCAAGTAATTGGGGAGGTTGCAATATCCCTTCTTGCAGTATCGATGCAACCATTGCTCCTTTTATTAACCAACCAGTACTTACATCTAATCAAACTGTAAAGTCGTTAACGATACAAGCAGGTGCAAGATTAACGATTAATGCAGGGGTTACCCTTACTGTTTGTGGTGACTTTACCAACCTTGGATTTTTGGTAATGGCTCCTACTGCTACTATTCTATTCAACAATACTTCTTCCCATGCCATTTCAGGCTTTCTGACTGGTATTAATGCTTTAGGTAATCTTACCATTACTCAATCGGCTGGGTCTGTAAATTTGCTAAACGATATAGACATCAAAGGTACCTTTACCACGACAAATGCAATGAGTGTTTTTAATACAAATGCTAATTATGTAAAAGTGGCCAAAAATTTTTCAAATAGTTCTGGAAATACAACGTATTCAGGGACAGGAACAACAGGGACTCTTGAATTTAATGGATCTTCGGCACAAACTTATTCACAAGGTTCCTCTCAACTTGATTTAAACAATGTTGTGATGAACCACACTAGTGCAGGTCTTACCTTATTAACCAACATGTATTTGAAATCAGGAACAAGTAATTTAACACTTACTGCTGGTAAAATCATAACCAACGCTTTCGAAGTAAATGTTGCCAATACCTCACCAGGATGTGTCTCTGCAGGAAACACCATTAGCTTTGTTCAAGGAAATCTAAGACGATACCTTTCTCCAACAGGTTCATTTAACTTCCCCGTAGGTCACGCTACCAAAGGCTACCAATTGGCAAATCTCAGCTTTACAGCACCAACAAGTATTGGCAATTTATTGGCACGTTTCGACCCTTGGACAATAACTCCTTTCACTCAAGGTGGTACCGAATGCGGTGTAACTTACAATATCCCTGCGGAAGACAATGGTTTATGGACCATCACTGCTGACGCAAACCCATTGACAGGCACCTACAATACAAAACTCTATCCAACCAATGCTACGAATTCGGCCGTTGCGCTTGGTTGGACAGTAATGAAATCGGATGCTGGTGAAGCAGGACCTTGGGTATTGAATGGTAATTGCAATTTAGCTTCAACGGCCACTTTTGTAGAAAGAGATAGCATGATTGGGTTTTCCAAATTTGGAGTTGCTCAATCTGTTGCCCCTTTGCCTATCGAATTGATTTCCTTCACAGGGAAGAACGAAGGCAAACGAAACCTATTGGAATGGACCACCGCCACCGAAACAAACAATGCTTACTTCGATGTAGAACATTCTTCCGAAGCGAATCATTTTGTTTCATTTGCCACCATTGCTGGTGCTGGTAATAGCACCCATTCACTAAACTATAGTACCTATGACAACTCTCCTTGGGAAGGAATAACTTATTACCGATTGAAACAAACCGATTACAATGGAATGCAGAAATACAGTGATGTTATTTCTGTCGACATGCACACACATGAAGTTGGTTTCAATATCATCAACACCTATTCCTCTTCTCCAGAATCAGGTTTAGAAGTGACAGTAAATTGCACTTCCAATTGCGAATTAAGTTTTGAGATGTATGACATGATTGGCAATTTGGTATTTTCAAGCAAACAAAACACTACAGGAACCAATGTAAAAGTAGTAATTCCTACTTATCGATTGTCCAAAGGAATCTACTTACTCAAAGCTTATAATGGTGAGCAAATCATCACGAAAAAAATCGTCAATTAAACTCACTCATTACCATAATTCTTGCAAATAAGTTTCTTAATTCTATTTCATATTGCATGAAATTTAATCTTTTGTGTTCGTTTCGATTCTTAAAATGACGAGCTGATTCAACGCTTGATTCAAATTTCTTTCTACATTTGCATTCCTCAAAAAAAATAAAAAATGTTTGATAATTTAAGTGAAAAACTCGATCGTGCCTTTAAACTTCTAAAAGGTCAAGGGAAAATAACAGAAATAAATGTATCGGAAACGGTAAAGGAAATTAGAAAAGCTTTACTCGATGCCGATGTGAACTATAAGGTCGCAAAACAATTTACCGATACCGTTAAACAGAAAGCAATCGGAGAGAATGTACTTACTTCTGTTTCTCCTGGGCAATTGCTTACCAAAATAATGCACGATGAATTGGCTAGCCTCATGGGTGGCGAAACCAAAGAAATAAAACTAGTCGGAAATCCAACAATTATCCTAATGAGTGGATTGCAGGGTTCTGGTAAAACCACCTTCTCTGGTAAACTCGCTAATCATTTCAAAAACAAAAAAGGGAAAAAGCCACTTTTGGTTGCTTGTGATATTTATCGTCCTGCCGCTATCGATCAACTTCAAGTATTAGGAACACAAATTGGAGTAGATGTTTATGCCGACAAAGAAAATAAAGATGCAGTTTCTATTGCTCTAGCAGGTATTAAACAAGCTAAAGAAAATGGCAACTCAATTGTAATTATAGATACTGCTGGTCGTTTAGCTGTGGACGAGGAGATGATGAAAGAAATTGCCGCAGTGAAACAGGCTATCAACCCAAACGAAATCCTATTCGTGGTTGACGCTATGACAGGGCAAGATGCGGTGAACACAGCCAAAGCATTTAACGAACGATTAGATTTCACAGGAGTGGTGCTTACAAAACTAGATGGCGACACACGTGGTGGTGCTGCTCTTTCTATACTATCTGTAGTGAGTAAACCGATTATGTTTGTTGGTACAGGCGAAAAAATGGAAGAGATTGATGTCTTTCATCCGAGTCGTATGGCCGACCGTATTCTTGGAATGGGCGATGTGGTTACACTTGTAGAACGTGCTCAACAAAATTACGATGCCGAAGAACATAAACGTATCGCAAAAAAAGTAGCAAAAAATCAATTCGGATTCGATGACTTTTTATCTCAAATACAACAGATAAAAAAGATGGGTAACGTGAAAGACCTAATGGGAATGATACCCGGAGCAAGTAAAGCATTAAAAGGTGCAGAAATAAATGAAGATGCATTTAAAAGCATTGAAGCCATTATCGGTTCGATGACTCCAGCTGAACGTTCAAATCCAGAATTACTGAATGGAAGACGTAGAGAAAGAATTGCGAAAGGCAGCGGAACCAATATTCAAGAAGTGAATAGATTGGTAAAACAATTTGAAGACATGCGAAAAATGATGAAAATGATGGGTAACAAAGATCAAATGGCTCGAATGATGGGCCAAATGAAAGGAATGCCTGGCATGAAGTAATTTTATTGATTGAAGTTCAACTTACATCATCGCTTATCAATAACAAATAACCACAAACGTAAAAAACTAACAACTTATAATATGACAATAATTGACGGCAAAAAAATCTCAAATGATATTCAAGATGAAATCGCAATTGAAGTAAATAGTATCAAATCGAAAAATGGAAGAATCCCTCATCTCGCTGCTGTTTTAGTAGGAAACGATGGTGCTAGCGAAACCTATGTTGCAGCTAAGGTAAAAGCTTGCGAACGAGTTGGGTTTAAATCTACACTTGTAAGAATGCCCGCCACAACTTCAGAAGACGAGTTATTAAAAAAACTTGAAGAGCTTAACAATGATGACGATATTGATGGATACATTGTTCAATCTCCATTACCAAAACACATCGATGAGTACAAAGTTATTGAAGCAATACTTCCTAAAAAAGATGTGGATGGTTTTCACCCTCAATCGGTAGGGCGCATGGCATTAGATTTGCCAACTTATCTACCAGCAACCCCATTTGGAATTGTTCAACTTTTAGATCGATATAAAATTGAGACTTCAGGGAAACACTGTGTTGTATTAGGTCGTAGCCACATCGTTGGTTCTCCTATGAGTATTCTAATGGCACGAAATGCTAATCCTGGCAATTGCACCGTTACTCTTTGCCACAGTCGTACAGCTAATTTAAAAGAATTTACGCTAAAGGCAGACATCATCATTGTTGCATTGGGCAAACCCGAATTTTTGACTGCTGATATGGTGAAGGATGGAGTGGTTGTTATTGATGTAGGAATTACTCGTGTTCCTTCTGACAAAACAAAAACAGGTTTCAGACTGCTAGGCGATGTAAAATACGATGAAGTGGCTCCGAAAGCATCTTTCATTACTCCTGTTCCTGGAGGTGTGGGACCAATGACCATTGCTTCTTTATTATTCAATACTCTAAAAGCATGTAAAAAGGAAGTTTATAAATAATTATCTTTCCCTATTATTTCGGCTCAAAATTAAAAAGAGAGGTTACTTTCGTAACCTCTCTTTTTTTATCTATCCGATACTTCAAAAATTGAAATTTTTAAGAGTAAATTCTTAATATAAGTAATTAAAACAACTTCACAGGAGTTATTACTCCAGATTCTATTTTGAAATCTTTTTCAATTGTATAAATCGACTCTTTAGCATTCTTTGGTCGATATTCTATTCTGTATTTTCCAGGCTGCAGCGTTAAACTTTCTTGCATAATATTGCTATTGAGGTTACACACAAACACCATCTTATTACTTTCCATCAAATACACACTTCCAGGCCCTTCACTCGGTTTAGAAATACTTAAAGTCCCTGCTTGAGGAATTTCAATAGTTGTAGTTTTACTTTGTCCCACATCCACTTTGTCAAGGTTAATACGAGGAAGAGTGAGAATCTCTAAATCATATTTGCCCACTATGTACTTTTCCATCGAATTGAATTGTTGAATATGCAAGGTTTGCATTTCGCCTTTTTTTCTAACAATACAATTCGGGTTGAAATTCCCTGTCATACGCAAGTTCAGGAATCCCTGTGGAGCATCCACCGCAATGATATTATGCTTACCCGCCACAAGCGTAATGTCTTTTTTCTCGACTTCTGGTATGGTATGAACGACCATTCGATATGTTCCCAACGGGTCAACAATGATGGTATCTGGCACCCCTTTATTGTTGATGGTATGCATATAATTGTACCTAATTATTCCTGTCTGTTGATCATAAAAAGTCATGTCAGCATCGGTTTCAGTTGGTCTCCCAACCAAATCATTTAAGTTGACTTGTGCAGTGGTGTTATTGAGTGCTTGCGATATGACAATATTTAAAATGTTCTTAAACGTTGCCTCATTCGATGCATCATAAAATTTACCTATACAACCAAAAGAGTTAATAAAACTTTGATCTAAACCAATTCCAATGATGAATGGTTTCAGAATAATCCCTTTCTTCTGCAATGCAAGCGAAACAGCACATGGATCACCATCGCATTCTTCAATGCCATCGGTTATCAAAATGACAATATTTCGAACTGTTTTTGAAGACGCAGTAGGAAAGTCATTCGCACATTGTTCCAATGAGTATGCAATAGGTGTGGTACCCTTTGGTGAAATCGTTTTTAGTTTATTTTTAATAGCTAAAAAATTGTCCCTACCAAATGGAACTTCCAACTTTGTATCCTTGCAATCTCTTTCAGGACGCAAGGTATGTTGATGCCCATAACAACGCAATGCAATTTCTAAATTATCAATCACTTTGATACTATCCAAAAATTCGGTTAGCATTTTCTTTGCAATATCCATCTTCATACCGCTTTGCCATTGACCAAACATACTGAACGAGGCATCGAATACAAAGTCGATACGGGTGAGTGGTTTCACTGGCTTTTGTTGCGCAAACAAATCTCCAGAACTACCAATAAAAGGAAGTGTTAAAATGAGAATTAAAAGGCGAAATGTTTTTTTCAATTTCTTAGATTTTGTCTGTTGAGTAGTTTTTGTTTTCATTTTGTTTTTCCCTCCGCAAAAAGCCAAGTTTAATAATCCCCCAGCGTTTCTGCATTCTGATCCAAAGCTTGAGCCAGTTGAGCGTCATTGGGTGCTACTCCGTGCCATTTGTGACTATGCATCATAAAATCGACTCCGTTACCCATTTCAGTTTTTAATAATAGTATTACCGGTTTCCCTTTGCCTGTATGTTGTTTTGCCAAGGCCAATGCATCCACAATGGTGGTTGTATCGTTTCCCTTTGTCACTTCTATCACATCCCATCCAAACGCTTCGAACTTTGCTTTCAAACTTCCCATTGGCAACA
>JBAXQU010000085.1:0-13604 GCA_037131555.1 Bacteroidota bacterium | reverse complement strand
TTGATAAAAATAAACTCCATTAACTAAGTTTGTTTCTTTAATATTTAAAATGGATGAACCGTTTATCAGAAGATAGGTAGCTAGTTTCTCGCCCATAATACTGAAAAATGATACATATCCTGTTTCGTTTTCGGATAACGAATAAGACAACTGCATTGTTCCATTATTAGGATTTGGATACATTTTATACTCTGCCAAATTAGCTACAGTTGGCAAGTTGTGATGGATTAAATGTTTTTCGGAAAACACATCGTCTATCACATCTATAAACAGCATTGCTCGTGCTTGATACACCGCTGTGCCTCCATGCATTGGGTTTTGATAAGCCACACTGAGCAATTGTGCTATTTCTGTGCTATCATAAGGGAGTGCTTTGGCACCACCAAGGCTATCCTCCATATTTTTAATTTCATTCAGGTAAATAGCATTCACTAGTTTTTGATTGTCGTCACTTGTGTTTTGCGATTGAATGTTCTGATTAGCAAGCTTGGCAGCCAGCGTATCAGGCAAAATAGAATCTTGCACATAGTTGAGTACTTGTTGAAATTTACCAATATTCGATTTTTTTAACGAATCGTATAATGCCTGATACAGGGCATCCTCGAAGGTGCCTAAGTGTAGCAGGGTGGTATCGGCTCTCAATTGTTTATAAGCGTATAACGAATCTTGCAATTTATACTCATGGCTAAGGGTATCGTACACTATTTCGTTTCGCATTATGGCACCTAACATAGCTTCGCGGTAAGCGGCTTGCGAAGCAAAAGCAGGAGGCGAACAAAGAGAGTTAGGATTAGCAGGCAAAAAATTGGCTATTGAACTTGTGGAATTGGTGCCAGAAGGATTAAAATTTGATCCTCCAACATTGTCATAATACCAAGCAGGTGTTGACATAAAATTGCCGGTAACATACTTTAGTTGGCCCGTTGGGATGTTAATCCACTTGTTGCTCGATGATGAGGCGGTCGTGCCTTGATCACTAATTGTGGCAGAGCTAAAATTAAACCCATTATAACATCCATCATTGGTATTACAAGTAAACGAAGAATTTGGGCAAGTGAAAAAACCGTAAATACCAGCAGCCATGTGAGTCATTTTGTTTTCTGATACCCTAGCTCTTGGGCTAGTTTCAATGCTAATTCCTTTCATAGCAGGAGTGTTGAGCGAAGTTGGAATAATAGCAGTATTCGAAATGGTATTGTTGGCCACATAACTATTATCGCTATTCGATACTTTAATTCCAAAATACTGAATGTTGTTGTTAATAGGGTTTAAATTAGGAGTGAAGTAAATCGAGTTGCCACAGATGTTAGGAATGGCACTTGATGGAACTCCACCAACATTAGAAATATAAATACCATACCGGGCATCGTGTATTTCATTCCCTTCACCTAGGAAACCGATATTTATTGTACGCATTTGTAACGATTGTTGAGCTACATAGATACCATAGTTCGCAACTGAGTTGGTGGCCAGTGTAGGGTAATTACAGTAAATATAATTAGAAAAAATGTTTAAATGACCATTATTATTACTCGATGACCCACTATTGTAGGCATATACCCCCCCGTTTACTCGCAAATCTGGCACAAACTCATCTCCCATTTTGTTGCCATTAATATCTTGAAGATTATCTTTAAATTCTTCAATATCAACACAAGTATTCTTAATGGCATAAAAATAACAATTTACAACATTTGTATAATTATAGTTAGTTGACTGTGCACCTATGGTGCAATTGTAAAAGGTATCATTTTCGCCAATGCTACCATTGCCCCCTAAGTTGAAAATCAGATAAGTACTCCCTTTTTTAGCGGCCCAAGCACCACAACAAGGCGAAGAAGAACCTGGAATATCAATCATGTTTTCGTACATGCAGTTTATGGATTTTTCGCTTGAATTGAACACACGTAACCCAAAATCCATGTAATCGAAAATAAGCATGGCTATAGGATAAGTACCTCCTGTGGTACTATATCCAATTTGGACATAACTACCTCCACCAGGAGTTGGTCCTTCGCAATTGTTAAGTTCGATTCCTGAATAGGTACGTTTACTGGTATAAGGATATTTTAAAAAATCGACATCGCAATATACAGTTGCACCGTTATACTGTACTGAAAACGCTGTTGCTGAGGTTCCGTGTTGGGGAACGGCATTGTATCCCATTAAAATATCATTCACTAAAGTACTAATTGGCATAGTAGTATTAATATGTAAGTTGCGACATGTGAACACACAGGCTTCTACCTGATGGTCGCTTGTGGCCGAATATCCAGATAAATTATTAACCACTACGTTTCGGTAATTATTATTAAACACCGAACCTGCCAAATAGAAATTGCCTGTATTGTCGGAGGTAATTGCAGTTTTAGCATCTTCTAGGATGCAACCCTGCATTTGTAGTTCTGAGGTGCTCGATTGAACATAAATACCGTCCCACATACCCGCAAAAGGACAAGCAGATAAATGAGAATTGACAAAACGCAGGGTGTAGCCCGCAGCAACATTAATTCTGGCGTTAGCACCCATGGTGATCTTGCAATTTATAAAAGCTAGATTAGAATTCACGTTAAATACCCCATCAATAGATAATGATTGATTTGAAACAGTGCCTGTATTAAACGGAGGAGTTGCCGTACTTGGATTGAGGTAATAAACCCCTAATGTGGAACAGCATTGATAAATTGGCAAAGTGGAGCTAACTATGCATCCATTCATAGTTGCTGTAACAGTAATTGTTGCTCCACTTGTTAGTGGGGACCAAGTTACTGTAAAGTTGCCATTGGTATATGGTGGGTTTGATACTGAACCAGCAGAACTTGGACTTATTGTAATGGAGTAATTTACTCCAACATAATTAGAGCCAAAATTGTATGGCATGGCAGTATTGGGAGTACATATTGTTTGTGTACCCGTAATAAAAGGTAAAGGTACGTTAGTGATGTTGACAGTAAAAGTATTGCTTGGAGCTGTTGCAAGCGTATTTGTCACATAATACCAACTACTAATGGTTGGGTAAAAATTAAAAAGACCAGTAGTATTTGAAGACACTAATGTGCCACTCCCAATTAGCCCAGAGTAAAGATTGAAAGTACCACCCGTACATCCTCCTGATAGACTAGAAGTAATGGTAGCCTGACTGCCTGCACAAACTGTAGGTGTTGAACTTGATGCACTAACTGTGCATATTGCATAACTACCCAATCCGCATATAGCGCTGAATAGTAAAGTAAAGATTATTTTTTTCATTGTTTTTTGTTTTTAGTATTAATAAACATTTTAATTTTTTGTGCTTTAGTAATAAGCACTGGGGTATTTCTAATTTTTTTGGTGTTCATTTCTGCATAGTGGCCTCCTTTTTTTTAGTTGTTAGTGTCCCTTGTTTTTAAATTTAATTCTTATACTTAACAGTCGCATCAAATGTAAACACAGGCTGTGGCACTTACCAAATCGAAATTCGGTAGATTTCCTACCGAAATTCGGCAGAAGAAATTGTTAATAACTCAATCAATCGCCCTAAAATAGAGGAAACCATTTTTAGACAAAAAAACACAAATGAAAACACGACTTGCATATTTTTGTGATTTTACTAAAAAGCAAATTCTTCTTTTATGTACTTTTCAAGAATTTCTGTTCCATTCTTTTTAATCGAATGATAATAAAAAAAAAAGTCACAATTGACTGAACAAATGTAAACATGGATAAAGCCAAAAACCAAATCTGAATCAGGTAGATTTTCTACCTGATTCAGGGATTTTTTCTTCTACCTGATTCAGGGATTTTCTCTACCTGAATCAGGTAGAAGAAATTGTTAATAACTCAATCAATCGCCCTAAAATAGAGGAAACCATTTTTTGGCAAAAAAACACAAATGAAAACACGACTTGCATTATTTTGTGATTTTACTAAAAAAGGAAATTCTTCTTTTTTCACTTTTTCATCCTATCTAAACTAGGGGTTCTATTTTCGTTTGATAAATCAAAAACCTACTAAAAAGCAAGAAATATTCGAATGTAAATCTTATTTTGATAACTTTGTTCACCAACACCTTTGTGCCCGATATTGTTAAAGATTCACTTTCGAATGATGAAACTCTTATCCGTAAATACACCCTTTCGTACTTTTATACCTTCAATAATTACCTTTTTTCAGTTTATCTTCACTTTAATATTACATGGCATCAAGGCATTGCTGCACGGAATGATGACCTTGCTGCACGGAATGATGACTTTGCCACACGGAAAGGTGACATTGCCGTACGGAACGATGACGTTGCCATACGGAAAGGTTACCTTGCTACACAGAAACGAGACTTTGCTACATGGAAACGTGACCTTGCCACATGGAAAGATGACCTTGCTACATGGAAACGTAACCTTGCTATACGGAAAGGTGACCTTGCTACACGGAATGATGACCTTGCTACACGGAATGATGACGTTGCTACATGGAATGATGACGTTTCCGTGTGGAAAGAGGACAATTCCGACTGACATTTTGGCAAGGGCGCCCTGTTTTATGGCCCCGACAAATGGCTACATGGCTAGTCTGCCAAAGGTTTTAATGCCTTTGGCACTTTTAGGAAGAAAGTTGGGCATATTTGGTATCAAACAATAATTAATTCAAAACACTAAAACCTTAATTACTCAGATTCTTTTTAGTATTTCTTAGTACCTTATCGGTGAGAAAATCTACCCTAAAACTGCCTCAGAGATAATTGCGGGATAATTGCGGTGAGACTGCGGTGAGATTGCGGTCAATCTGCGGTCGTTTTTGTTCGTTTTTTAGGTCAAAATTGAAAACAGAACAATTGCCTACGGCAAAATTGCCCAATTGACCTTCTCCTCTTTCCCCCTTTTTCAGTCCCGACCTTTCAGAAATGGCAAAAAACAATACCATTCTAACAACCAACAACTAGCAACTAACAACTAAAATTTGCGCTATTTCTCAAAATCCTTTGTACTTTTGCAAAAAACAAAAACGTACATCATGACTCATCCTTTCCCTTATTTACTAGCACTCCATATTATTTTTGTTGTCACCTGGTTTGCAGGTCTTTTTTATATCGTTCGTCTCTTTATCTATCATGCCGAAGCCGACAAAATGGAAGAACCATCCAAATCGATCTTGCAAAAACAATACAAATTGATGGAGAAACGATTGTGGTATGGCATCACTTGGCCATCGATGATATTGACTGGAATATTTGGTGGCTGGATAGTTTGGGAAATACCCTCTTGGTATTTGCCTCAAGCCTATTTTATTTTGAAACTTTGTTTTGTGGGCGGCTTGGTGCTTTATCACATGGAATGTCATGTGATGTTCAAAAACCTACAAAAAGATGTTGTAAAATACTCTTCTTTTAAGCTTCGCCTCTGGAACGAAGTAGCTACCATCTTCCTTTTTTCAATCGTTTTTCTAATTGTATTGAAAAGCAATACCGGTTTTGTTTACGGCATCATTGGCCTATTAATTTTTTCGGGCACACTATTATTAGCCATTAAACTTTACAAGAAAAGTAGAGAGAAAAAAGAAAATAAGGAGATTTCTACCGAAAACTAGTTTTTGTACAACCAAGCACTTGGTTGAGTTTTCCGTATGCTTCCGAGTTGATCTGTTGCTTCTTTGCTAGTAGCAAAGTCGCCACAACTTACCACAAACAAACCTTTATCGTTTTTACCAATGATGGAAGCCGTCATGTTTTGTTGTGCTAGTGTGGTAACAAAATTCACCGCATTCGATTCTATTTGAAAACAACCCACTACCAAGTGGAACTTGAAATTTAAATTCGTTTTCGTTTCTTTTACTACTGCTGTGGTATCAGCTTTCACAGGCTCCATCCTATTCTCGATTGGAGTCTCCACGGTTACCGGCTTTGGAGCGTCTGTTCCTTTTTTAGCAATAGGCAAAGGACTTGTTTTGATATGCTCTTTTTCTTTGCTGAGTTTTACTTCTTTTATGGTAAACGGGTTCAAACTCGAATAGTTCACGTTTTTAAATAAGTCTGTTTTCCAAGGAACCCAAATCAATCCAAAAATAAGTGGAGCTGCCAAAGCAAGTGCTACATAACGTTTAATGTTTATTTTTTTCTTTTCCTGAGTAGCAACGCCTCTGTTCTTAAATTCTTTCTCTAATCGTTTACTAATATTATCGCGTTTAATGGCAGGCGACTGGAACGAAGGCAAACCAAATGCTTGTAATAAATAATTAGTAGTAGATGGTTCGAACTGAATATTACGCTCCACATCCAACGAAAAAGTACCCACTTCATCCAACCTCACCTTTTCGCCTTTTCTAAGTTGCGAATGGGTGTGTTCCACAAAATGATGAATGTATTTTAATGCTTCTGGATAGTTCGCGTTTTCGGCCAAAGCAATATGATTAGCCAGTAAGCCATCATTGTTTTTCAAATTCGAATTAAAAACAATGCTCTTCGAAGGAGGGGTAAAGGTATGTTGTGTTGGATGAATTTTTGCAGAACAATAGTTTGCAACAAAGCCTCCAAATTCAGGAACAATCACACAATCGTGTTGATATAGTAATTCGCTGATATGTTTATCTACCTTTTCCATTTCGTTTTTCGGGGACGTGAAATTACTAATATTCTATAAATATTTCTGTAATTTTTTTAGATCCTCAGGGGCATCTACAGAAACACTCTCAAAATCAGTCACCTCAATTTTTATTTTATAACCATTTTCTATCCACCTCAGCTGTTCTAAGGACTCCGCAAGCTCCAAACTCGACTGTTCCAATGAAGTTATTTCTCTCAAAGTGCTCACCGTATAAGCATATATGCCGATGTGTTTATAATAAGTGAAGTGATTTAGCCAATCGTTCTGCTCTTTCCCTCTGATGTAGGGTATTGCCTGTCGACTGAAATAAATAGCTTCTTTGTTTTTATTCATGATTACTTTCATGATGGTATTGCTCACAAGGTCGTCCATTTCGGTTAGTTTTTTTACCAAGGTGGCTATTTGTACTTTGGGGTTTGTGAAGCAAGACGCAACCAAATCAATTTGTTCGGGATGAATAAAAGGTTCGTCTCCCTGAATATTAATCACCACATCGGCCGTTGACGATACTTTTGTAATGGCTTCGAAACACCTATCCGTACCGCTTTGATGTTGGTCACTCGTCATTACCACATTGCCACCAAACGATTTTACATGTTGTTCGATGTTTATATCATCAGTAGCCACTACTACTTTACTCAACGATTTTGATTTACACGCTTGCTCGTACACCCTCTGTATCATGGTCTTTCCACCAATGTCAATCAGTGGCTTTCCCGGAAACCGAGTAGATGCAAAACGAGAAGGGATGATTCCTACTATATTCATATTAAAATAAATTAACACGAAAATACTCATTTATCTCAATCAAAACTCACCTCCTATAAATAACTTTTATTATGTTTGTCATTATGCAGTTTTTGAAATCCGTTTCACTAGTTTTTCTTGTCTTTTTGTTTCTAGGAACTTCCAAACCCTCCGAAACTGTTTCATGTCGCGAGATCATCGAAAAAATGTTGGATAGCGTAAGAGTTATCAAAACTCAACGCTTTGATGTAAAGGCCACCGAACGAGTGAATGGTGGTTTTTTGTTTGCCGAGTCGCGCGTTAAACTTCACAACAATCCAAAGAAAATCTATTTGAACAATCCACATAAAGGATTAGAGATACTATGGGTAGAAGGCGCAAACAAAGGAAATGCAATCATTCGCACGCGTACCATTCCATTTGTTAATCTTGATTTGGACCCTTATGGTAGCTTGATGCGCAAAGACCAACACCATACTATTTTCGAATTAGGTAGCCAATACATTGGAGTAACCTTTGCCAACACTATTTTAAGAGCGCCAAAAGATTTTGACAAACATTTTAAGTTTGCAGGTTCGCTCAAGTGGAATAATATCGATTGCTTTCAAATAATGGTTGATTTTCCAGAGTATAAATACATCGAATATACAGTGAGTAAAGGCGAAACCGTTACAAGTATTTCGCATAAATTAAGTACCAGCGATTATAAAATTCGATTCAAAAATGAACTCTCCTCCTATTTCGGAACCATAAAAGAAGGAAAAAAACTAATGATTCCAATTCCTTACTCCAATAAGGTTATCGTGTATATTGATAAGAAAACGTTTATCCCCATCAACTTAAAAGTATATGACGAAGAAGGGCTTTTTGAAGAATATGAATTTTACAATATGCAAATCAATATCCCTTTTGCATCAAACGAATTCTCCAAAGGTTTTAAAGGATATGGGTTTTAACACAAAACTGTTAATCTATGTTTAATCAAGTGAAATGCTCAAGCGGAAACATAGACCTTTGATTAAATAATTATCTTTGTCAACTTTTAAAATTAGAATGAAAATTAACAAACAACGAATTCTTTCGCTATCCATTGTATTATTGGTGTCTTGTGCCTTTTTGTCGTTTGTGTACAAACCAAATGACAACGCAGCCGACAATCGCGCTTTAATAGAAAAGATTTTCGAAGCGGTGGATAATGTAAAAACTTTGCGTTATAGCTTACAGTGCAACGAGCGTATTCATGGAAGAATGCTACATACCGAATCGAGAGTAAAACTTCAAACTTCACCTCGCAAATTATATTTGTACATCAAAGGCATCGAAGTGCTTTGGTTGCAAGGAACAAATAATGGCGAAGCATTGGTTAATCCTTCTTCATTTCCTTACATCAATCTTAATCTTGACCCTTATGGTGGACTGATGCGCAAAGACCAACATCATACCATCCATGAAATGGGGTTTCATTACTTAGCAGATATCTTGAGAGATGGAATGAAAAAGGCTGGAGATAAACTAGACAAGTATTTTAAGGTATTAGGAGAAGAAGTGTATGATGGCAGACCATGTTATAAATTATCCATTTCCTATCCCGATTTTGGTTGGGCACCTTATACTGTTAAGAGTGGAGAAAACTTAATAACCATTGCAAGAAGATTAAGAATAAGCGAATACATGGTTTTGGAAAACAATCCAAAGATTAGTAACTACAATGATGTGAAAGAAGGTCAAGTGATTCAAGTACCAAATGCTTATGCCAAACTTACCTTATTGTTAATTGACAAAGAATACCTTTTACCAATAAACAATAAAGTGTTTGACGACAAGGGTGTATTCGAAACGTATGAGTACCATAACGTACAAGTAAACCCTGTTATTGCCCCTGAAGAATTTACCAAAACCTTTAAGGAATATCATTTTTAAGAAAGGTTTAAGACATAAAAAAAGGCTGTCTCGTTAGAAACAGCCTTTTTTTTATGCTTTTGACTCTGCGGCAGCTATTTTTTTCTTGATACCTTCGGTAGTTATCGAACCTGGTCTTTCCAATGGATGACCCAATGCGCGATCCCAAATTAATGAGGCCAATACTCCAAGTGCTCTCGAAACGCCAAAAAGAACAGTATAAAAATCGTGTTCAACCATTCCATAATGTGTCAATAAAACACCAGAGTGTGCATCAACATTTGGCCATGGATTTTTAATTTTTCCAGTACCTTCTAAAATAGGAGGAGCTACTTTGTATATCATTTGTACAATTTCGCATAAATCATCTTCTCCTTTTGGTTTAATATATTTCAAGTAGAAATCTTGTTGAGCTGCAAAGCGAGGATCCGTTTTGCGAAGCACAGCATGACCATATCCAGGAACTACTTTTCCATCTTCTAATGTTTTCTTGATATAATCAGCTATTTGTTGCTCGCTAGGTTTTCCTCCACCAAGTTCTCTTTCAAGTTCAATAATCCAACTCAACACTTCTTGATTTGCTAATCCATGAAGCGGACCTGCAAGTCCTGTCATACCAGCTGCAAAAGCAAGATAAGGATCGCTTAAAGCCGAACCAACAAGGTGAGTAGCATGAGCCGAAACATTACCTCCTTCGTGGTCAACGTGAATAGTCATATATAAACGCATCAATGCTTTCATGTCTTTAGTATCATACCCTAACATGTGAGCAAGATTCGCTGCCCAATCCAATTTTGGATCTGGTTCGATGTGAACTCCGTTTTTGTATTTTCTACGGTAGATGTAGGCTGCAATGCGAGGCAAACGTGCAATAAGATTCATTGAATCTTCGTAAACATATTCCCAATAGTTCTTTTTGTTGATACCTTTTTTGTAGGCTGCTGCAAACACAGATTCGGTTTGCATAGCTAATATAGCCACTACAAATTGAGTCATAGGATGTGTTGAAGCAGGCAATTCGTCAAGAACATCAAAAACGTGTTTTGGTACAATTGCTCTACGAGCCCAATTATTACCCAAGTTATGAACGTCTTCTTCTGTCGGCAATTCGCCTAGCAACATGAGATAAAAAATCCCTTCGGGCAGAGGTTCTGTTCCATTTGGTGCCTTTGGTAGTTTTTCTCTAAGTTCAGGTATCGAATACCCTCTGAAACGTATTCCTTCTTCAGGATCAAGTTTAGATGTTTCGGTAACCATACCAATCATGCCCTTCATTCCTTGATAAACTTGAGCAACGGTATATTCTCCTAGTTTTACATCACCTTTGTCTTTGATGATATTTTTTACTTCAGCCGCTGTAAGCTTGGCTTTCTCAGCGAATTTTTCTTTTAATGTATCCATTTGTATAAAATTTAATTTTGTTATTCCGTTTTTTGATTCGCGAAATTAATCCCTTTTTAAGTCAAAAAAAATGATATTTCACCAAAACTTTAAAATTTAACTATTTCTTAGCAAATTTGAAATCTTTGCCTAAAAAACGAGCTGCTTCGCCCAATTGTTCCTCAATACGCAATAGTTGATTGTACTTTGCCATACGGTCAGAACGTGAAGCAGAACCAGTTTTGATTTGTCCGCATTGCAATGCTACTGCCAAGTCGGCAATGGTTGAATCTTCTGTTTCTCCAGAACGATGACTCATTACTGATGTATAGGAATTGGTTTGTGCTAGTTGCACTGCATTGATTGTCTCGCTAAGTGTTCCAATTTGATTAACTTTTACTAAGATTGAATTAGCTACTCCTTTATCAATTCCTTTCTGCAAGCGGTTTACATTGGTAACGAACAAATCATCACCCACCAATTGAACCTTGTCTCCAATTTTTTCGGTAATTAATTTCCAACCTTTCCAATCATCTTCTGCCAGTCCATCTTCAATGGAAATAATTGGATATTTTTTTGTCCAATCTACCCAATAATCGACCATTTGAGCGGGAGTAAGTTTTTCTCCGCTCGATTTTTTGAAATGATACATATTTTCTTTTTCCAAATAGTATTCAGAAGAAGCAGGGTCAAGGGCAATATAGATATCTTTTCCTGGTTTATATCCAGCTTTTTCAATAGCGGTTAATACAAATTCAATGGCTTCTTCATTCGATTTTAAGTTTGGTGCAAAACCACCCTCGTCACCTACGTTGGTTGAGTAACCTTTGTCTTTTAATACTTTTTTTAAAGTATGAAACACTTCAGTTCCCATGCGCAATGCATCAGAAAAAGTATTCGCACCAACCGGCATTACCATAAATTCTTGAAAGTCGATGCTATTGTCGGCATGCGAACCTCCATTAATAATATTCATCATAGGTATAGGCAACAAACTTGCATTTACACCACCCACATAACGATATAACGGTTGACGAGCTTCTTCGGCAGCTGCTTTTGCACAAGCCAAGGAAACACCAAGTATCGCATTTGCTCCTAAATTTCCTTTGTTATCGGTACCATCAAGGGTAATCATTTTTTTGTCAATAGCATTTTGATCAAAAACATAAACACCGTTTAATTCTTCACGAATAACCGTGTTGACATTATTCACTGCTTTTAAAACACCTTTACCTAGATAGGTATCTTTGTCACCATCTCGCAATTCAACTGCTTCGTGCACACCAGTGGAAGCACCTGACGGTACAGCCGCTCGCCCTAATATTCCGGCATCTGTTATTACATCTACTTCTACTGTTGGATTTCCACGTGAATCCAATATTTGTCGTGCTTGTACACTTGCAATAAAACCCATAAAAATTGTTTGTTAAAAGTTATAAAATAAAGTATCCAAAATTAGAAATAAAACCTGTATGGAATTCGGTAGAAATGAAAATAAAAGCAAATTCTTTTCTTGTTATTTTGGATTTCCAATTCTATATTTGTCAATTCCTAGATTTCCTTGTAGTCCTCCACAATGAATGGCAATTATTGTTGTTCCAGATTCAAATTGCCCTTTCTTAATCATATCATAAATTCCATACATCATTTTACCTTCGTACACATAATCAAGTGGGATGTAATTTTCGTTTTTGAACCATTCAACAAATTCAAATAACTCCTTATTAACTTTTGCATATCCTCCGAAATGATACGATTCTTCTATTCTGAAATTATCGGTGATTGGGGCATTCAGCCGGGTAAGCCAAGCATCAACTTCTGTCTTCAGGTAGTTTTCTCCTTTCAGTACTTGAAACCCAATTGCCTTTTCGTTATTTTTCAACGATTGTACAATGCCCGAAAGGGTTGCTCCCGTACCACATGAACAACATACCACATCAAAATCAATAGGTATATTTTTTGTTATTTCTGTACAGCCTTTTATTCCTAGTTCATTTGCTCCTCCTTCGGGGACAAGATAAAAATCGTGAAACAACTGATGCAAACCAGCAATAAACTCGTGAGATGTTTTGTTTTTATACGCTTCGCGAGAAACATAATGAAGAGTCATTCCACATTCTTTGGCAAAGGCTAACGTTGGATTGAGTTCTGCGTATTCTTCTCCTCTAATCACTCCAATAGTTTTGAAACCACATTCCTTACCTGCAGCGGCAGTAGCAGCTATGTGGTTAGAAAAAGCACCTCCAAACGTAAGGATGGTTTGTTTGCCTTGTTGAATGGCTTCTTCTATGTTGTATTTAAGTTTTACTAATTTATTTCCACTGATGAGTGGATGATTTAAATCCAAGCGAAGCACAAATAATCTTACTCCATGCTTTTTTGTAGTGACATCATTAATGCCTTGAAGAGGAATGGAAGCAGAATGAATTTTCATTTGGTAAATTTACCTATTTTTGCGATTCATGAACGAATTTTCAAATCAAAAAAAATTAGATCCTGACGAATTTTATTACAGCGAACAAGGATACATTGTGTACACCGAGAAGTACCTTTTGAAACGGGGATATTGTTGTCAGAATGGTTGTAAGCATTGCCCTTATGGGTTTAACAAATCAAAAGGAAGATTCGAAAAGAAAAAATAAATTTGAAAAGTTGGAGCAAAACAGAATGAATTAACCAAGTTAACGAGGGAAAAGAAAATGAACGATTTCAAAAAACAGATAACACAAGGAATACCAGAGGAGTTGCCGCAACCGAAGGCATTTGACGAAACACTTAATCATGCTCCTAAGCGCAAAGACATACTAAACCCAACTGAAAAGAAACTGGCTATTCGCAATGCATTGCGTTATTTTGATAAAAAACACCATGCTGTGCTTGCAAAGGAATTTGCGAAGGAATTAAACGATTACGGTCGTATATATATGTATCGTTTTCGTCCCGATTATAAAATACATGCACGCCACATCAGTGAGTATCCTCACCGTTCGAAGCAAGCTGCAG
>JBAXQU010000084.1:0-13793 GCA_037131555.1 Bacteroidota bacterium | reverse complement strand
TTATGGCAAATGCAGTACCCTCAGACTTAGACATTGCACAAAGTGCAAAAATCAGACACATTAATGAAATAGCTGCCAAATTAGGCATCGCTGTTGACGACTTGGAACATTTTGGAAAATACAAAGCCAAGTTGCCATTGACATTAATAGATGAAGAAAAAATCAAGCAACACAAATTGGTTTTAGTTACTGCCATTAGTCCTACACCTGCCGGTGAAGGAAAAACAACAACATCTATCGGACTAACCGAAGGGTTAAATATAATTGGTAAAAAAACAACTGTTGTATTACGCGAGCCTTCATTAGGGCCTGTTTTCGGTATCAAAGGAGGAGCTGCAGGTGGAGGGTATTCACAAGTAATTCCTATGGAAGATATCAACTTGCATTTTACCGGTGACTTTTCTGCAATCGAAAAAGCAAATAACTTATTGGCAGCTTTGATTGATAATAATATTCAAAACAAAACCCGTAATCTAAATATTGATGCACGTACGGTAGTTTGGAAACGAGTGATGGACATGAACGACCGTGCTTTGCGTAATATTGTTATTGGTCTTGGAGGAACCACAAACGGAATACCGCGTCAGGATGGATTTAACATCACACCAGCTTCCGAAGTAATGGCTATTTTGTGTATGTCAAAAAACATTGAAGACCTAAAAACAAAGCTTGGAAATATCTTTGTTGGATATACATTCGAAGGAAAACCAGTATTTGCAAGAGACTTGAATGCACAAGGAGCAATGGCTATTTTGTTGAAAGATGCCATTAAACCAAACCTTGTTCAAACCTTAGAAGGCAATCCTGCCATCATTCACGGAGGGCCGTTTGCTAACATTGCTCAAGGAACCAACACCATCATTGCTACAAAAATGGGATTGTCATTAGCCGATTATGTGGTTACCGAAGCTGGTTTTGGTGCTGATTTAGGTGCCGAAAAATTCATGAACATTAAATGTGGTTATGCCGGATTAAAACCAAACGCTGTAGTGCTTGTAGCTACTATCAGGGCGTTGCGTCATCACGGTGGTGCTAAAAAAGAAGAGTACAACACACCTAGTTTAGAGCGAGTGAAAAAAGGTTTCGAAAACTTAGAAAAGCATGTTGAGAATATCTTGAAATTTGGAATCAAACCTGTGGTTGCTATCAATAGCTTCATTAGCGATTCTATAGAAGAAATTGATTTTATCAAATCAGAGTGTGCTAAGTTTGGTGTTGATGCTGTTGTTTCCGAATGCTGGGCAAAAGGCGGAGCAGGAACCACCGACCTTGCCAAAGCAGTAGTGAAAGTTGTCGACAGTGGTGAAAATAATTTCAAACCTTTATACGATTGGAATTTATCAGTGGAAGAAAAAATCAAAATTATAGCCACCGAAATTTACGGAGCGGATAGTGTTGAATACTCTGCAAAAGCACGTGCCGGATTAAAGACCATCAATGCACTTGGTTATGATAAATTGCCTATTTGTATGGCGAAAACACAAAAGTCTTTATCTGATAATGAATTCAAAATTGGCCGACCACGTAACTTCAGTGTTACTGTTCGTGAATTTGAGTTTGCTGCTGGAGCAGGTTTTGTAATTCCTATTCTTGGCGAAATGATGCGTATGCCCGGCTTACCTGTTACTCCTGCTTCCGAAGGTATGGATATAGATGCAAACGGTAAAATAACAGGATTATCATAATTTGGAGTTACTAAAAACAAATAGCCACTAAGGCACCAAGACACAAAGGATACTAAGAAAAAGAAAATGCTAAGTCCGGAAATTGAGCATGTCGGTAAGGTAATTGTAAACTCAGCCTTTAAAGTTCATAAGGAGCTTGGCCCACGGTTGCTTGAAAAAGTATATGAACTTTGTTTAGTGCATGAAATTTCTAAAGCAGGAATAAAGGTTGAAAGGCAGTTGACAATACCTATTGTTTATGACGGTTTAACTTTTAATGAAGGGTTAAGATTGGATTTGTTGGCCGGAAATGAAGTAATAGTAGAAATAAAAGCAATTGAAGTTGTCAATCCTGTTTGGGAAGCACAAATTATTAGTCATTTACATTTATCTGGAAAACCTTTAGGTTATCTTATTAATTTCAACGTACCATTAATAAAAAATGGAATACGAAGATTTATTGGTAAACAAGGCATAGTCTCATAGTAAATTAGTGCAAAATATACTTAGTGTCTTTAAGGTAAAAAAACTTAAAATATACTTTGCGTCTTAGTGCCTTCGTGGCAAATTTTAAACATAGAAATAGTAATTTAAATGGCAAAAGTTGAAAAGTGTTCTTGCGGTACTGATGAAGAAGGGTTGCTCGAACGATTAACAGAAATCATTAATACCTTAAAAGATAAACCGGGCGCTTTAATTCCCGTTCTTCAAGCCACACAAAGTCTCTTTGGCTTTATTCCTCAGGAAGCCATTCTCAAAATCTCCGAGATGCTCAACGAGCCATTATCAAAAGTATACGGAGTCATCACTTTTTATTCTTTCTTTTCTCTCAAACCTCGTGGCAAATATGTAATTCGTGTTTGCCTCGGTACCGCTTGTTATGTGCAGGGAGCAAACGAAATTCTAACCGCCCTCAAACAGCAGTTAAGTGTGGAAATTGGAGAAACCACTCCCGACAAACTTTTTACTCTTGATGTCGGGCGTTGCTTCGGAGCATGTGGTTTAGCTCCTGTTATCATGGTCAATGATGACGTTCATCAATGGGTAAAACCCTCAGATGTAAAAAAGATTTTAGGAACCTACTCAAGACGTAAAGTAGTAAATAAGGAGGAGGAATAATGGAAGACACAATCAAAAATACTCATTCAATAAAAAATGCAGAAGAGCTGAATGCCTTTCAAAGCAAGCTTACTTCGAGCAAAGAATTCAACTCCGAAAAAATCTACATCTGTGCCGGTGGAGGTTGTATCGCTTCTGGTTCCAGGAAAGTAAAAGATGCTTTTGTCAAACAAATTGCAGAATCCAAACTCAACGGAACCATCGAAGTGATGGAAACCGGTTGCCTTGGCCCTTGTGCTCTTGGCCCTGTAGTGGTGATTGGTAAAGACGACACATTTTATCAAAGTGTGCGTGCCCAAGATGTAAAAGACATCATCGAAAATCACTTAGTAGGTGGTCAGGTAGTCCCTCATCTCCTTCATTTGGTGGGCGACACCAGAGTAGCAAAAAAATCAGAACTTCCCTTTTATAAAAATCAAGACAAGAAAGTTCTTCGAAACTGCGGAAAAATAAATCCGGTTAAAATAGAAGATTACATTGCCTGCGGAGGCTACCAGGCCCTCAGCAAAGCATTATCCTCCATGACAGCCGAAACAGTAATCAATGAGGTCACAGCTTCAGGTCTCCGTGGTCGGGGAGGAGCAGGATTCCCAACCGGAACCAAATGGGGCTTTGCACGCAAATATCAGGATGACGAAAAGTACATTCTTTGCAATGCCGATGAAGGCGACCCGGGCGCTTTTATGGACAGAAGCATTCTCGAAGGCGACCCTCATTCCGTTATCGAAGGCATGGCCATCGGAGCATTTGCCATTGGCAGTTCTCAAGGCTATGTATATGTTCGGGCCGAATATCCTTTAGCTGTCGAGCGTTTGCAAATCGCCATCGATCAGGCACGTGCTTATGGCCTCCTTGGTCACAATATCTTTGGTACTGCTTTCAATTTCGATTTGGAGATTCGTAAAGGTTCCGGAGCATTTGTTTGTGGCGAAGAAACCGCTCTCATCACTTCCATCGAAGGAAACCGTGGCGAACCTCGTCCTCGTCCTCCTTTCCCTGCCGAAAAAGGATTGTGGAACAAACCCACCGTCCTCAACAACGTTGAAACCTTTTCAAACATTCCTTTACTCATCAATCAGGGAGGACTTAAGTTTGCCGAAACAGGCACAGATAAAAGTAAAGGCACAAAAATATTTGCACTTGCCGGAACAGTTAATATTTCCGGTCTTGTCGAAGTCCCTGTCGGCACACCTTTGCGCAAACTCGTTTACGACATCGGTGGCGGAATCTCCACAGGCAAACCCTACAAAGCAGCACAAATAGGTGGCCCATCCGGAGGATGTATCCCTGCCGAACACCTCGATGTCCCTCTCGATTACGAATCCCTAAACAAACTCGGAGCCATCATGGGTAGCGGTGGTTTAATCGTTATGGACGAAAGCAGCTGTATGGTCGATGTCGCTCGTTTCTTTCTCGAGTTCGTACAAGACGAGTCCTGCGGAAAATGCGTTCCCTGCCGCGAAGGCACCGCTCGTATGAAACAAATTGTCGACCGCATTTGCCAAGGCCAAGGCCAAATGTCCGACCTCGATGAACTCGAACGCCTCGCAGGCACCGTCACCAACGCTTCCCTTTGCGGCCTCGGACAAACCGCACCCAATCCCGTCCTTAGCACCTTACGTCATTTCAAAGACGAATACATCGAACACATCCGTGATAAAAAATGCCGCACTGCCGTCTGCAAAGACTTAATCGTTTTCGAAATCCTCGATGCCTGCAACGGTTGCCAGTCCTGCAAAAAAGTCTGTCCGGTCGAAGCCATACATGGCGAAAAAAAACAACACCACATCATCAATACCGACCTTTGTATTCGTTGCGGTCTATGTTTAAGCACCTGTAAATTCGATGCCATTGTTAAATACTAATTTTGTTAAATCGGTTTGTTGGTGAAAGAACACCAACATAGGCTGTAAAATGGGGTAGAAGTGATTTAGGTTTTCTGCCAAAATGGCGGTTTTTAGCAAATGTCGGTTTAGGCAACTGACAAAAGTATCGTTTTTCTCGTGTTGTCGGTTTAGGCAAGTGCCCAAAGTAACGTTTTTCCCCTGTTGTCTATTTAGGCAAGTGCCCAAAGTAACGTTTTTCCCCTGTTGTCGGTTTAGACAACTGCCAAAAGTATCGTTTTTCTCCTGTTGTCGGTTTAGACAACTGACAAAAGTATCGTTTTTCTCATGATGTCGGTTTAGGCAAGTGTCCAAAGTAAAGTTTTTCTCCTGTTGTCGGTTTAGACAAGTGTCCAAAGTAACGTTTTCCTCGTGTTGTCGGTTTAGGCATTTTTTACTTTTCGTCCTTTCCTCAAAATCGCAAAATCGAAATTCCTTTTAATGTTTCTTTAAACCTTTTACCTTTCCCGATATTTCGGGAGCAGTAACTTTGAACTTTCCAACTTTGAACTTCCTGATAGTTCAATTCATTATTTTTTAAAAATACTTGGTAATTGAATTATAAATAGTTTAAATTTGATGAATTATTTATGATACCATTTTAAGTTAAGGTCGAAATATCTATGATTAAAATCAATCCAACCTTTTACATTATCTTGATGTTTTGCCTAGTATTTGGCAGTAGGGTGGCATGGGGTCAAAACCCTACCATCGATTCGCTTACTCGCCTGCTTAAAACCTCAAAACCTGATACGCTACAAGTAAACTTATTGAATAAACTAAGTGAGGAATACGACAATAACATGGATTTGGAAAAAGCCAAGACATTTGCCAACAAAGCCCTTTCGATAGCCAAAAAAATAAACAATCTCAAAGGAATGGCTAAGGCACTTGACAACCTCGGTAATGCATACTCCGACCAAGGGAAGAACAAAGAGGCCTTAAAAAACTATTATGCTTCGCTTGGCATAAAAAAAGAAATTGGGAACAAAAAGGAATTGGCTTATACCTTTAATTTAATTGGCAATAGTGCCACCAGCAACGAAGAGGCGTTGAGTAATTATGAAGAAGCCTTAAAACTGAATACGGCTATCGGCCTCAAAAAATCGATGGCTACTAATTATAACAACATTGGGCTAGTGAATTTTAATCAAGGGAATTTCTCCATTGCTTTAGACAATTATTCCAAAGCTTTAACCATCAACCAAGAACTAGGAAACAAAAAAGGGATAGCTTACGATTACGATAACATTGGGATTTGTTACGGTTTTCAGGGCAATTACCCCACCGCGTTAAAAAACATATACGCTTCGTTGAAGCTAAATGAAACACTCGGTGATAAGAATGGTATGCTTAAGAACTACAACAATATTGGAATTGTGAATCAATATCAATTGAATTATTCCGAAGCATTGAAATATTATACCATGTCGCTGAAACTAGCTCAGGAAATGGGCGACAAGACAGGAGTAGCAAATGCTTATACTAACATTGGAAACGTAAATGAAGAACTTGGTAATTTTACAGAAGCCCTAAAAAACCAGAATTCAGCTTTAAAAATAAATCAAGAGAGAGGAGATAAAATCGGAATAGCACTTAACTACGTGAATATTGGGCTTGAGTATAAAAAACTTGGTGACCTAAAAGATGCACTCGCCAATTGTTTCGAATCTCTCAAAATAAATGAAGAATTAGGTGATAAGAACAATATCGCAAACGCATATATTAATATAGGTGACATTTATTTGAAAATGAAAAATAATGAAGAAGCGAACAAATATCTAAAAAAAGGTCTTGAGTTTTCGAAAGAAACAGGAAACAAATACCGAATAAAAGAGAGTTACAATGCAATATCACTGTTGGATAGTACCTTAGCCAATTGGAAATCGGCTTATGATAATAACAAGTTGTATTACCTCTATCGCGATAGCTTGATAAATGAAGTGAATACAAAAAAAATAGTTGAGACACAGATGAAATATGAGTTCAACAAGAAAGAAGATGAAAACAAATTGGCACAGGAAAAAAAGAATGTTATTATTGCCGAAGAAAAACATCGACAACGAATCATAACCATTGCCATCAGTATCGGGTTGCTTATCGTTATTATCTTTTCGGGCTTGCTCTACAATCGATTCAAACTTACCTTGAAACAAAAACATGTGATTGAATTGCAGAAAATGGAAGTGGAAGAACAAAAAGAATTAGTAGATGAAAAAAACAAACAAGTAACTGATAGTATTAACTACGCTAAACGAATTCAAACCGCACTAATGCCTTCGTTGATAAGTGTAAAACAAAACCTACCACAATCGTTTATCATTTACATTCCAAAAGACATTGTAGCTGGAGATTTTTATTGGATGGAAACAAGCTCTGCTAGCCTCACCGAAGGGGAGGTGACAGTAAATGGAACTAGAAAGCAACAGGAGCATTCGGATAACATTTCCTCCCCTTCAGGGAGGTCGGGATTGCCTCCAATTTTATTCGCGGCATGCGATTGTACAGGTCATGGGGTGCCAGGTGCCTTGGTTTCGGTGGTTTGCAACAATGCCCTTACTAGAGCTGTGCGTGAGTTCAACTTGCAAGAACCAGCAGCCATACTCGACAAGACAGAAGAAATAGTGACTGAGAATTTTGCTAAAAACGACTTGGGAATTAAAGATGGAATGGATGTATCGCTTTGTTCGTTGAATTTAGCTACTGGCGAAATGCAATGGGCCGGAGCGAACAATCCGCTTTGGGTAGTGACGAAAAAAGATAAAGAACTAGTAAACGAAAATTCATCAGATTCGGATGAATATCAACTTCTCGAAACAAAAGCCGACAAACAACCCATAGGAAGAAACGAGAATCATCATCCTTTTACTAATAACATATATCAACTCAAAAAAAACGATACTATTTATTTGTTCACAGATGGATTTGCTGATCAGTTTGGAGGGGAGACAGGCAAAAAGAAAATCACTCGAAAAAGATTTAAAGAACTTCTCATTTCTGTTCAACACCTCGACATGGAGGAACAGAAAAAAGCAATAGAAACCTATTTCTATGGTTACAAAAAAGAGATAGAACAAATAGATGATATTTTGATATTTGGGGTCAGGGTGTAATAGATTTTTTTTGATAGTAATTAATTTTTGAATATCTTAGCCAACGATTTAGAACGTTCACTATAATTAATCACAATCTAAACTCTAAAAATAATATGAAAAAAACTTTACTCACTCTACTCAATGCGTCTTTCTTACTTTTCTCATTAAACTTGTTTTCAGGAAATGCTCCTGCACCATCCACCACCAAAGGTAGAAGTAATGTCGAACGAAATGCTCATCATATTGTTGGCGGTTGGGGCTTTTCTGTAGAAATACGAAATGGAGAAATCTGGTCGTGGGGAAAAAACTCCGATGGAGAATTAGGAAACGGTACTTACAGCGATAGCAATATCCCTGTGCGTGAAGCCACCAACTCAAGTGATTGGGTAGACATCAACACGGGTTCAACCCACGTGGTAGCAATAAAATCAGACGGTACCATTTGGGCTTGGGGTCTCAACGACTTTGGTCAATTGGGTATTCCTTCGGTAACTGGTAGTTCCAATGTTCCTCAACAAATTGGAATTGCTAACGATTGGGTAAGCATTGGTTGTGGCACCAAACAAACGTATGCAATCAAAGCCAATGGTTCGCTTTGGTCGTGTGGCGCAAACACGAGCGGAGCGTTGGGTATCAACTCAACACAAAATGAAAACTTGTTGACAATGGTTGGTAATAATACCAACTGGAGAATCGTTTCAGGAGGCAACAATCACGTTGCAGCGATACAAATGAACGGAACCCTTTGGACATGGGGAAGCAATAGCAGTGGACAACTTGGAAATAGTTTGCAAACTTCTCAAGCACTTTCACCAATTCAAATTGGAACTGCTACCAATTGGATTAGTGTAGAAACTGGTGATGACGATGTAATGGCTCTCCAGAACAATGGCAGACTCTATGCCTGGGGAAATAATCAATCTGGACAATTAGGAAATGGTAACACCACCAACCAAAGTGTACCTGTTCAAATTGGCGGTACAAACTTTTGGGTTGGTATGGCAAGCGGTCAAACAGGTAATAGTAACAATGTGACTCAAACATTAGCAGTAACTGCCGATGGAAAAGTGTTTTCTTGGGGAAACAATGTATACGGACAACTTGGAAACACTGGTAACCATGATAGCAATCCTCACTCAACACCAGTGCAGGTTTCTACTTTGACTAATATTATTAATGTTGAATGTGGTTACGGTAGTTCTTATGCCTTAGCTGCTGATGGAAAATTATACACCTGGGGATATAACAACAAAGGACAATTAGGAAATGGAAACAATACGGATATTTATTCTCCAATCCATGTTAGTGTAGAGCCATTAGGTTGGTCGAAAGTGGCCGGTGGTGATATATTTACTGCTGCTCTCAAATCGGATGGAACATTGTGGGCATGGGGTGATAATAGTTTCGGGCAATTAGGAAACGGTATTGCTATGAATTCAAGCACTATTCAAATGCAAGTATCAGGAAGTAATTTCACTCGTTTTGCTTGTGGACAAAGTCATTGCTTAGCAATAAAAGCAAATGGTACATTATGGTCTTGGGGAAACAATACTGCTGGACAATTAGGTATTGGCAGTGTCGACAATTCAGTTCACGATACTCCTATTAATATTGGTATTGGCAATACTTGGATTGCAGTGTCGTGTGGTGACAATTATTCCATGGCCATTCAAGCGAATGGAACATTGTGGGCATGGGGGAATAATTCGTTCGGTCAATTAGGAAATGGAACTAGCAATGGAACGCCTACCACCACACCTATTCAAATCGGTAGTTTAGATGCGTGGGTAGATGTTGAATGTGGTGCAAATTTCACATTGGCCATTAAAGCTGACGGTACTTTATGGTCATGGGGAAATAATAACAGTGGTCAATTAGGTCTAGGTTCTACTTCCACGGAGTTTACTAGTCCTCAACAAGTAACTGCTGTGGCTGCAAACAATTGGATTTCGGTGGCAGCAGCAGGTGGTGGAGCACATGCCTTGGGTGTTACTTCAAACGGGGTGATTTATTCTTGGGGAGATAATAGTCACCATCAATTAGGTGATGGTACTACCAACTCGCACAATTCACCAATTCCTATTAGTTATTTTTCAACATCAGGTATAAAAGGATTGACAGTGTATTGCGGTAGTTATCATAGTTTCGCAATTGTAAACAATGGCGACATCTATGCTTGGGGTGAAAATGCAAATGGTCAATTAGGATTGGGCGACAATACTTTTCGTGCTACACCTACCCATGTTACTTCTCAATCGAACATTATAGGTATGGGATGTGGTTTCAATCATTCGTGTGTGATACATGCTGATCGATTATTACTTTGTGTCACAGGCTTAAATAACTTCGGACAAATTGGAAATGGAACTACTATTGATACCAATACATTCCAATGTATTGCCATCACACCTTGTTCTGCGCCTACTGCACCAACCATTTCATCGCCTACTCCTGCTATTTGTGGAGCAGGAACAATTACTCTGAATATTGTAGGTGGTGCGTTAAACGATGATACAAGTTGGCAATGGTATACTGGTAGTTGTGGCGGCACACCGATTGGTTCAGGAACTTCAATATCTGTTAATCCTAGTTCTACTACCGCTTATTATGCAAGAGCGGAAGGTGGATGTGTAGCAGCAGGACCTTGCTCAAATATTTCAATCACTGTGAATTTAGTACCAAGTATTTCCATCACAGGAACTGGTTCGGTATGTGTCGGTTCTTCTACCACACTTTCTGCTAGTGGCGCAAGTTCTTTTACTTGGAGTAATGGAGAAACAACTGCTTCAATAAGTGTAAGCCCTTCTTCAACTACTACCTACACTGTAACAGGCACAAATGCAATATCAGGTTGTGCTAGCACAGCTTCGCAAACAGTTACAGTGAATGCTCTACCAGCTGTAAGCACTTCTTCTCCTAACCTTGTGGTTTGCGATGGTTGGCCTGCTCTACTTTTTGGTTTAGGCGCCAATAGTTATTCATGGAGTGGAGGAATAAGTGATGGAATATCTTTTTACCCAAGCACAACTACTACATATACCTTAACCGGTACCGATGCGAATGGATGTATCAATACCGCTACTTCGGTGGTCACTGTAAACACTTCACCTATTATTTCTTGTCCTAGCGACCAAGCTGCTTCAACAGCTTCGGGAAGTACAACCATTGCTTACACGGCCAGTAACAGTGGCTCTCCCGCTCCTTCTATATCCTACACTTTATCTGGTGCTACCACAGGTGGAGGTTTAGGAACTGGAAGCGGTGCTTCTTTCAATGTTGGAACAACAATAGTTACCCTCTCTGCAACTAACTCGTGTGGAAGCGCTTCTTGTTCGTTCAATGTTGTGATTACATCCTCTGGTGGTGGCGGTTGTACTTCAGCACCTGTGCCTCCAGTGATTGGTGGTCCTAATGCAGTATGTGGTATGTCTACAGGTGTGTACACTGCAACAAGCGCTGGCGCTGTCTCGTATACATGGTCCGTTCCTACAGGCATTTCCATTATTTCTGGTCAAGGAACTTCGTCCATTCAAACTTCTTATCTTGCTGGAACCATCAATGGAAACATCACTGCTTCTGCCACCAACACTTGTGGTACGTCAGCAGTTACCTCTTATTTGATTACCAAAAAACCTCAAACACCTTCGTCTATTAGCGGACCGACTTCTTTATGTGGATTAACCACTGCTAATTATTCAGCCACATCGTTTGGTGCTACATCTTATAACTGGACACTTCCTGCAGGCATTACAATAAGCAGCGGAACAGGTACAAGTAGTATCAATGTGGCTATTGCAAGTAATTTCACGGCAGGCAATATATCTGTAATAGCTGTAAACGCCTGTGGTAGCTTAGCAGGCACAGCCATCACTGTGGTGGGAAGTGTTCCTGCTATTTCAACAAGTATAACCGGGCCTGTAAGTGTATGCGGATTATCAACTATAACTTATACCGCAACAGGAATACCAGGTGCTTCTGGCTATATCTGGACATTGCCAACAGGATTTAGTCAATTATCAGCTTCTGGAAATAGCATCACTGTTCATAATTCAGGATTTACTACTGGAAGCATATCAGTTCAAGGTGTGAATGGCTGTGGAACAGGCGGTACTAAATCATTGGTATTAAATTCAGCTGCGGCTACAACAGGTTTGATTACCGGACCAACTGTAACTTGTGGTATGTCATCTGCTACCTATTCGGTGGCTCCTGTATCTGGCGCTATTTCGTACTCATGGACTTTGCCTTTAGGTGCTACTGTGAGCTTCGGACAAGGCACTAATAGTATTGTGGCTACCTTCACCAATCCAATAGTGGGCAATGTAAGTGTAAGTGCTTTCAATGGTTGTACCTATAGTGCTTTGCGCTCGTTAGCTGTAAATAAAACACCTTCTGCACCAACTTCCATCACTGGTTCGTTGATTGTTTGTCCGTTGAGCTCATATACTTATAACGTAAGCCCTGTAGCAGGAGCTACTGGTTACCTTTGGGTATTGCCTAGTGGTGTAACCTTCGCTACTGGACAAGGCACTACTACCATCACAGTGGTGATAAGTTCTCCTGGTTTTGTATCTGGTCTACTAAGAGTATATGCTCAAAATGTTTGTGGAAACAGTGCTTACAAAGCCATTACACTTTCGGCTTGTGCGGCTCCTAATAGTTTGGATAACAAAACATCATTCAGTATTTATCCAAACCCTGCTCATACTTCATTCACATTGATGGTGGATGATGAGCAAGTAAGTTCATCTAATTTGAAATGCGAAGTATATGATGCATTGGGCAATTGTGTCATCAATACCATCTTGACCAATACTACTTCTTCAATTAATATCGAAACACTAAACAAAGGTCTGTACTTTATGAGATTGCTTGATGCTGAAGGACAAGTGGTGTACACCGAAAAATTAGTCGTTACACATTAAGGAGTAGGACGCATAAACATAAACAAAAAGCCCCTTGCAGAAATGCAAGGGGCATTTTTCATACATTCAACCCAAATGTAAATTTTATTCAAGATGTTTGGACTTTACTTTTCTTTCGCTTTATTTTCTTTTCGAATAACGAAGAGATACAAACTTTCCACTTTTTCTCGTGCCCAAGGCGTTTTACGCAAAAACGTTAAACTTGATTTGATGCTTGGGTCTTTATTAAAACAATTAATTTTTATTTGCTCACCTAAATAGTCCCACCCTTTGGTTTCAACCAAATAATTTAAAACCTTTTCGAGTGTGATGCCATGAAGCGGATTGTTTTTTTGTGCTGTCATTAGTGCTTTATTTATTTGCTTCTGAGTGTTTGTTGATAGACAATTCGGGAAGAAAAAAAGTTATCTTAAGAGGTAGTGATTGAATTTTATTGCTCCAATTTCTAATTTTACGCTTCATTACACTATTCTTTCGAATTTCATTTCCCATTTACATCCTTTGTCTGGGTTATTGGCAACTTTAAACTCTCCAAACATCATTTCTGTTTCGTTAGCCGATTTCACATAAAAGTTCGCATCGCCCTTGTAACAAAGATAATCATCCTTCCATTCAGTGGTGGCATCAAAAGAGATTTTGTATTTACGTTGATCATTTACAAACAATAACAGTGTAACTTCCTTTGTATTTATAGACACTTTACCATTGTAATTCGGAAAAAGTTTTGTAGGCAGGCTTTTCCAAGTACCTTGATAGGTTTGGTTAGTAAGTGATTTAAGTTTATCCATTGTGTTCTATTTATAACGACCAAAGGTAGCAAAACTTACAGTATTAAATAAATTGGAAATTGAACTTATGTTTGTTATGCATTTTACCATATACAATTATGCATTATGCCTATGTTTGTTATGTGTTTTGCCATATAGAATTATGCATTATGCCTATGTTTGTTATGCATTTTGCCATATACAATTATGCATTATGCCTATGTTTGTTAGGTGTTTTGCCTTATAGCATTAGGTATTATGACTATTTATTATCCTAATCATTTCATCTGCGACTATTATTTTTAATTCATTTTTATATCGATTCTTGTAATATCTTGTC